>NZ_JBFAPH010000324.1:0-7188 GCF_040675635.1 Streptomyces sp. NPDC049577 | reverse complement strand
GGCAGAGGTTAGTTTGGGGAAGAGGAACGGGAGGGGTACGGCCGGTGGAGCGCAGGACAATCGGTGCCACGGCACTCGAAGTGGGCGCGGCGCTGTAGACGGAGATGCTGTCGTTCGAACGGGGGATGATCGCGCTGTACACGGGGACGCCCACGCAGTCCAGGCCCGTGATGTCGGCCAGCCGGGTGATGCCCGCTCTGCGCAGGTGCGGGCGGACGCGCCGCCAGGTCTCCTCGGTCGTGACCTCCCGGTGGGCGCCGGAACCGGTGGCCTTGCGGACCCGCTTCCGCAACTTCATGCGTCCCTCCCCCTCCCACAGCCGGCGGTCCCGGGGCGACGGGTCCAGGAGCACACCGGGGCGCACCCCTGGACGATGCTCACCGTACGGTCTGGGCCCGTGGCGCGGCGAAGAAGGACGCACCCGCACCCCGTACGGACTGCGCCCGCGGCGCCGTGAAGAAGGACTCACCCGCACCCCGCACGGTCTGGGCCCGCGGCGCCGTGAAGAAAGCCTCACCCACGCCCGACCGCGTCTCCAGGAAAGCCTGGAGCCGTGCCGGTCCCATTTCCGCGAGCTCGGACAGTGCCGCGCCCCGCGCGCGTTCACCGCTCATGCGCACAATCCTTTCTCTTTGATTTTTCTCCCGAATACCGGACGCAGATGCCGCGCCCTGATTCTCATCCGAGCCTGACACGGGCCGAGTTGCCGGTCAAGGCCGTTCCCCGCGCACCCCGTGAAGGGCCGGCGCATCGATTAACGGCCTTAATCGCAGCATTAGTTATCCGCCATTGCCGGTGCCGCCGCCCGCTGGCACAGTTGATTTCCGCGTGCCCGCCGGAGGGAGAAAAACATGTCGGTGAACAGTTTCGACGAGTGGTCGCCGCTGCGGGAGGTCGTCGTCGGCTCCGCGCTGAACTACACCTCCCACGACCGCGAGCTCTCGTTCGATCTGTTCTTCCACGACAACCTCGTCCGCTCGGAGTGGTACTACCCCCGGCTCTCCGCTCCCGGCTCCGCGCCGCAGGGCCCCCGCCGCTCACCCATCAAACAGCGCTACGTCGACGAACTCGCCGAGGACGTCGAGGGAATCGCCGAGACCCTCCGGTCGCTCTCGGTCACGGTGCTGCGCCCCATGGACCTGCACGAGTCCACCACCGAGGTGCGCACCCCGGCCTGGTCCGCGGCCGTCGTGCCGCCGCTCAACGTCCGGGACAACACGCTCGTCGTCGGCGACGAGATCATCGAGACGCCGCCCATGATCCGCTCGCGCTGGTTCGAGACGCAGTTCCTGAAGCCGGTCTTCGCCGCGTACTTCCGCCGGGGCGCCCGCTGGACGGTCATGCCCCGCCCGCTCATGACGGACGCCTCCTTCGACCCCTCGTACGCCAACGACTCGCACAGCACCGCCGGTGGTCCCACCGAACCGGTGGCCGACCCGCAACCGTCGCCCTACGACGTCGGCTTCGAGATGATGTTCGACGGCGCGCAGTGCATGCGGCTCGGCCGGGACATCGTCGCCAACATCTCGACCGAGAACCACGCCCTGGCCGTCGACTGGCTCGAACGCCATCTGGAAGGGCGCTTCCGCATCCACCGGGTGCACCGGCTCAGCGACAGCCACATCGACAGCATGGTCCTCGCCCTGCGCCCCGGAACGCTGCTGGTGCGCTCGCCCGAGGTCGCCGACCGGCTGCCCAAGCCGCTGCGCGGCTGGGACCTGGTCGTGCCCCCGCCGCCGGAGAGTGACGGCTTCCCGCGCTACGAGGACGACGACCTCGTCCTCACCAGCCCGTTCATCGACCTGAACGTGCTGTCGGTGGACCCCGACACCGTGCTGGTCAACGACGCCTGCCCGGAACTCGCCCGGACGCTGGAACGCCACCGCTTCACCGTCGTCCCCGTCCGGCACCGGCACCGCAGGCTCTTCGGCGGCGGCTTCCACTGCTTCACCCTCGACACCGTCCGGGACGGCGGCCCGGAGGACTACCTCGGCGGCTGACGGGGCACACGAGGAGAGCGCATGAACGCCACGCACCCCCGGGCGGACCCGCCGCGGATCACCGCCGTCGGCACGGGAGTACCGCCCCGCTCGTACACCCAGCGGGAACTGCTGGAGCTGTTCGGCGTACGGGACCCGCGCATCCGCTCGGTGTTCCTCAACAGCGCGATCGACCGCCGCCGTCTGACCCTGCCCCCGCGCGGGCCGGACGGCACCCCGAGGCACGAGACGCAGGGAGAACTGCTGCGCAGACACACGCGCGACGGCGTCGCCCTGGGCCGGCAGGCGGTCGAGGCGTGCCTGGAACGGGCCGGCGCGCGGCCGGCGGACCTGCGGCACCTGTGCTGCGTGTCCTCGACCGGGTTCATCACCCCCGGGTTCAGCGCGCTGCTCGTCAAGGAACTCGGCCTCCCCACCCACTGCTCCCGGCTCGACGTCGTCGGCATGGGCTGCAACGCGGGCCTCAACGCCCTCGCCGCGGTGACCGCGTGGGCCGCGGCCCACCCGGGACGGCTGGCCGCCATGGTCTGCGTCGAGGTGTGCTCGGCCGCGTACGTCTTCGACGGCACCCTGCGGACCTCGGTCGTCAACAGCCTCTTCGGCGACGGCGCCGCCGCCGTCACCGTGCGGGCCGGGGGACCGGAGCGGCCCGGGGGACCGGCGGTGCTCGGCTTCGCCGGCCGGATGATCCCGGAGGCCATCGACGCCATGCGCTACGACTGGGACGACGACCGGGCCAGATTCAGCTTCTCCCTCGCCCCCGACGTGCCCTACGTGGTGGGCGCCCACGCCGCACAGCCGGTGCGCCGCCTGCTGTCGGGGGCCGGACTGCGCCGATCGGACATCAGGCACTGGGTGCTGCACCCCGGCGGCAGGAAAGTCGTCGACTCCGTCCGCGTCAACCTCGGACTGACCCGGCACGACACCCGGCACACCACCGGGGTGCTGCGCGACTACGGCAACCTCTCCAGCGCCGCCTTCCTGTTCGCCTACGAGCGGCTGACCGAGGAGGGCGTCGCCGCACCCGGCGACCACGGCGTCCTGATGACCATGGGCCCCGGATCGACGATCGAGACGGCACTCGTGCGCTGGTGAGACAGCCGAAGGAAGCCGGAGCGGAAGGAGAACGCCCGATGACGGTACGCGAGAACGGACCGGGACTCGCGGGGGCCCTCGCCCTCACCTGGGAGACCGGGCGGAACCGCCCGCTCGCCGAACTGACGGCCTCGCTCGACGCCGTGTGCGACCGCGCCGAGGACGCCGCCGACCGGGCCGCCGTCATCACCCTGCGCCTCGGCACCACGGCCCCCGACGAACGCGCCTGGCCCGAGGAGACCACCGTCCGGCAGGTCGGCCGCTGGGAGAAGGCCGTCCGCAGGCTCGAACGGCTCCCGGCCGTCAGCATCGCCGTGGCCGGCGACACCTGCGGAGGCCCCGCGCTCGACCTGCTGCTGGCCGCCGACTACCGCATCGCCACGGCCGGCCTCCGCCTGCTCCTGCCCGTCCACACCGGCCGGCTCTGGCCCGGCATGGCCGTGCACCGCCTGGCCCACCAGATCGGCACGGCCCGGGCCCGGCAACTCCTGCTCTGGGGCTCCGAACTCACCGCCGAGCGTGGCCTGCGCCTCGGCCTGATCGACGAGACCGTCGACGACACCACCGAGGCGCTGCGCGCGGCGACCCTGCTCCTGGGCCGCGCCGCCGGACCCGACCTGGCCGTGCTCCGCCAACTCCTGGAAGAGGCGCCGGTCACCTCCTTCGACGAGGCCCTCGGAGTCCATCTCGCCGCCTGCGACCGCGAGTTGCGGCGCAGGCGCCGGACCGGGGAACCGGCCGCCACCGATCCCGGGAGCGCCGACCGGTGACCGGCACCACCGACCCGTACGCCCCCGCCCCCGTCCCCGCCTTCGGCGCCGGGCTGCGGGCCGACGCGGCCGCCCTGGCCCGGCACGCCGAGGCGGGCGAGCACCTGCTGGCCGCCCTGCCGCCGAAGCCCGAGCGCGACGAGGAACAGCAACGCCGTGCCCAACACCTCCTCACCGCCGGCCGGACCTGCCGCGACCGCTTCATCACCGCCCACGCCGAGGAGGTCTACGACCGGCTCACCCACGGCCGTACGCGCTGCCTCCGCCTGTCCGAGCTCGCCTTCGCCGCCGCCGACGCCTTCCCCGGACTGGCGCCCACCCGGGACCGGCTCGACCGCGAGCGCGCACACCTCCAGGCGCACAAGGACGGCCACGAGATCGACCAGGGCATCCTCTTCCGCGGCCTGCTGCGCTCGCCCGGCGCCGGACGCCATCTCACCGACGCCATGCTGCTGCCCACCCCCCGGGCGCTGGCCCTGCTCGCCGGCTTCCGGGCGACCGGCCGCGCCGACCTGGGCGCCGTACGGATCGAACGCCGCGGCCCGGCCGCGCATCTGACCCTGTGCAACACCCACTGCCTGAACGCCGAGGACGACCGGCTCGTCGACGACCTGGAGACCGCCGTCGACCTCGCGCTCCTGGACGACGACGTCCGCGTCGGCGTGCTGCGCGGCGCGGAGATGACCCACCCGCGCCACCGGGGCCGGCGGGTCTTCAGCGCCGGCATCAACCTGGTGGACCTGCACGAGGGGCGGATCTCCCTCGTCGGCTTCCTGCTCCGCCGGGAACTGGGCTGCATCGGCAAGCTCGTCCGGGGCCTGCTGCCGGACGCGGCCGGCGGCCCCCTGCCGGCCGGGCCGGCCGTCCAGAAGCCCTGGGTGGCGGCCGTGGACGCGTTCGCCATCGGCGGGGGCATGCAGCTGCTGCTCGTCGCCGACCGGGTCGTCGCCGCGTCGGACGCCTACTTCAGCCTGCCGGCCGCCCAGGAAGGGATCGTGCCGGGCGTGGCCAACCTCAGGCTCACCCGGTTCACCGGAGCCCGCCCGGCCCGCCGCATCATCCTCGGCGGCAGCCGCGTCCGGGCCACCGACCCCGAGGCGCTGCTGCTGTGCGACGAGGTGGTACCGCCCGCCGCCGTCGGCGAGGCCGTCGAGGAGGCCGTCCGGCTGCTGGACAACCCGGCGGTGGCCGCCAACCGCGCCATGCTCAACCTGGCCGAGGAGCCCCCCGGCGTCTTCCGCGCCTACCTGGCCGAATTCGCCTTCGTCCAGGCACACCGGCTCTACGCGCCCGACGTGCTCGCCAAGGCCGCCGCGCGGCGCTCCGCACGCACCGGGACGGGTCGCCGATGACGTTGCTGGACGAGAGCACGCTCCACGGCTCCCTGCGCGACCCCGTCCTCGGCTCGCTCACCTTCCTCAACGAGATCATGAGCCGCCACCCCGGCGCGCTCTCGTTCGCGCCCGGCGCGCCCTGCCTCCGCTTCCTGGCCGGCATCGAGATCACCGCCTGCGTCGAGCGGTACCTCGAACACCTCCGCACCGACCGCGGCCTGACCCGGGAGCGCGCCCGCCGGCTCCTGCTCGAGTACGGACCCGCCCGGGGCCTGATCAACGACCTGGTGGCGGACGCCCTGCGCGCCGACCACGGCATCGACGTACCACCCCGGGCGGTGGTCGTCACCGTGGGCGCGCAGGAGGCCATGGTCTGCGCGCTGCGCTGTCTGTGCCGCCCCGGCACCGACCTGCTCGCCGTCGTCGAACCGTGCTTCGCCGGCATCACCGGGGCCGCCCGCGTCCTCGACATCGGCATCGCTCCCGTCGGCGAACGCGGGCGGGGCGTCGACCTGGACCGGCTCACGGCCCTCTGCGGCGCGGCCCGGGCCGCCGGACGGCGCGTGCGCGCCCTGTACGTCGCCCCCGACTTCGCCAACCCCTCCGGACTGCTGCTCGACCTGGCGGCCCGGCACGCGCTGCTGGACGCGGCCGAGCGCGAGGACCTCCTGCTGCTGGAGGACACCGCGTACGGCTTCACCGCCGAACCCGGCCGTGAACTGCCCCCGCTCAAACGGCTGGACCGCGACGGAAGGGTGATCCTCATCGGGACCTTCGCCAAGGTGTGCCTGCCGGGCGCCCGCGTCGGATACGCCGTGGCCGACCAGACGGTCACCGGGCCGGCGGGCCGCACCCGCCTGCTCGCCGACGACCTCGCCGCCGTCAAGAGCGCGCTCACGGTCAACACCCCGCCGCTGAGTCAGGCCGTCGTCGGCGGGCTGCTCCTGGAGCACGGGGGCTCCCTCGCCGCGCTCGGCCGGCAGAAGTCCGCCCACTACCGCCGCCGCCTCGCCCAGCTGCTGTCCGCACTCGACCGGCATCTCCCGGCGGGAGCGGGCCGGCCGGACGGGGTGACCTGGAACCGGCCGGACGGCGGGTTCTTCGTCCGCATGCGCCTGCCCGTACCCGTCGACGAGGACCTGCTGGAGACGTCCGCCACCCGCTTCCGCGTCCTGTGGACCCCCATGGCCGCCTTCCACCTCGGCGACTCCGGCTCGCACGAACTCCGGCTCTCCTGCTCCTACCTCACGGCGGAACAGATCGACGAGGGAGCCGCCCGGCTCGCCGCCTTCGTCCGCCACGTCTGCGCGACCGGAGCACCCGGGAGGAAGCAGTGACCACCGACCCGGCGGCACTGGCCGGACTGGCCACGCCCATGGCCGTACGCGTCGCGGCCACCCTCCGGCTGGCCGACCACCTCGCGGCCGGGCAGCGGACCGCGGCGCAGCTCGCGGCGGCGACCGCGACCGACACCGGCACGCTCGACCGGCTGCTGCGCCACCTGTGCACGATCGGCCTGCTGCGCCGCGACGGGCCGGACGGTTACCGGCTCACCGAGGACGGCGAACCGCTGCGCGAACGGCACCCGGGCGGCCTGCGCGCCCGGCTGGCTCTCGACGGACCGGAGGGCATGGCGGACCTGTCCTTCGTCCACCTGCTCGACACCGTGCGCACCGGACGAGCCGCCTTCCCCCGGACTTACGGCCGCACGTTCTGGGAGCACCTCGCGGCGGACGCCTCCCTCGCCGGCGCCTTCCACCACCGCATGGGCCTGGCCGTCGAGACCCTGGCACCCGCCGTCGCGGCCGCCTACGACTGGGCGGCCCTCGGCCGGGTGACCGACGTCGGGGGTGGCAACGGCAGCCTGCTGACCGCCCTGCTGCGGCGCTTTCCCCCCTTCGTCTACATCAACGGTTTCTGACTCGCCTCACTGCCGGCAGACAGTGAAAGTGCGATCCCACAACCCCGTATACGCAACCCCTGCCGGGT
>NZ_JBFAPH010000323.1:0-7212 GCF_040675635.1 Streptomyces sp. NPDC049577 | reverse complement strand
CCCCGGACCCGCCCGACCCGCCGCCCGAGCCGGCCGCGTACATCGCCGAATTGATCCCGATGATCTCGCCGTTCATGTTGATCAGGGCGCCGCCGGAGTTGCCGGGGTTGAGCGAGGCGTCGGTCTGGATGGCCTTGTAGGTGGTCCGGGAGGAGCCGGTGTCGCCGTTGTACTGGTTGCCGCCGAACTCGAACGGCCAGCGCGGCAGACCGCGCTGGTCCTGGCTGCGGCCCTGCTCCTTGGAGACGGTCACGTCGCGGTTGAGGGCGGAGACGATGCCGCTGGTCACCGTGCCGGTGAGGCCCTCGGGCGAGCCGATCGCGACGACCTGGTCGCCGACCTGGACCCGCCGGGAGTCGCCGAGGACGGCGGCCTTGAGACCCTTGGCGTCCTGGATCTTCACGAGGGCCAGGTCCTTGTCGGGGTCCGTGCCGACGACCTTGCCGGTCTTCGTGGTGCCGTCGCTGAGCGACACCTGGACGGAGTCGGCTCCGGCGACCACGTGGTTGTTGGTGATCACTTCACCGTCGCCGGTGATGATCACGCCGGAGCCGGTGGACTGGCCGGCGGCGGTCGCGGCCTTGATCTCCACGATGCTGGGGCTGACGGCCTTCGCGACGGCCGCGACGCCGGTCTCCTTCGAGGAGACGTTCTGGACGGGCGTCGCCCGGCTCGTGCCGGGCGCGGCACCACCGGTGAGCTCTCCGACCAGCGCGGCGGCCCCGCCACCGGCGACGGCCGCGACGAGCGCGACAGCCGCCAGCAGGGCGGCGGGCCGCCGTCGGCGTCGCCCGCGTCCCACGACGGGCGGGTGCGGGGGCGGTGCGGGGTAGCCGTGCGGGATCTGCGCTTCGTGTTCCGTCATGCCTAAGACTGTGCTCCGGCCTGATGAAAACAGTCTGAGTACGCGCTGAGAACTGCGCTGCAACCGGTGCGCGGCGTCAGCCGGCCGGCGTCAGCCGCGGCAGCCGCAGGAGTCTCTGATGACCAGCCGGGACGGGAACTGCTTCAGGCGCTCCCGGCGCGAGCCGGCGACGCGGAGGCCGTCGTCGAGGACGAGGTCGACCGCCGAGCGCGCCATCGCCTGGCGGTCGGAGGAGACGGTCGTCAGCGGCGGGTCCGTGAGCGCCGCCTCCTTGACGTCGTCGAAGCCGGCCACCGCCAGATCCCCCGGCACGTCGATCCGCAGCTCGCGCGCCGCGCGCAGCACGCCGATCGCCTGGTCGTCCGTCGCGCACAGCAGCGCCGGCGGCCGGTCCGGCCCGCTCAGCAGCCGCAGCGCGACCTTGTACGCGTCGTAGCGGTTGTACGGCGCCTGGAAGAGCCGACCCTCCAGCGATTTGCCCGCTTCGCGCATGGCGCGGCGCCAGCCCTCGACGTGGTCGGTGACGGGGTCGCCGATCGTCGGCGTCTCCTCCGTGCCGCCGAGGCAGGCGACGTACGGATGGCCGTGCTCCAGCAGGTGCCGGGTGGCGAGCTGCGCGCCGCCGATGTCGTCGGTGACGACGGCGACGTCGTCGATCGCGTCGGGACGGCGGTGCATCAGCACCACGCGCGCGTCCCACGCGTCGATCTCTATGGCCGCGTGCTCGCTGGGGCCCTGGCTGATCAGGATCAGGCCCGCGACCCGCATGCCCAGGAAGGCGCGAAGGTAGTGGACTTCGCGTTCGTCCAGATAGTCGGAGTTGCCGACGAGGACCATCTTGCCGCGCTCGGCCGCCGCCTGCTCGATGGCGTGGGCCATCTCCGCGAAGAACGGCTGCCGCGCGTCCGGGATGATCAGGCCTATGAGGTCCGTCCGGCGAGAGGCCATCGCCTGGGCGACCCGGTCCGGGCGGTAGCCCAGCTCCTTGATCGCCGCCAGCACTCGCTCCCGCGTCGCCGGTGCCACCGGGCGCGGTCCGTTGTTGATGACGTAGCTGACGACCGCGGTCGACGTCCCCGCAAGCCTCGCCACATCGTCCCGCGTCACCTTGGCCACGCGCGGCAGTCTACGCGGGTCCACCTAGTGTTTCACCGGGCGAACGGCCTCGGTTTGAACACCTTCCTCCGCAGGGGCCTCGCCGGGCTTCGGGTCCTCTGATCGTTCCGGCTTCTCGGGCAGGACGAAACGGTAGCCGACGTTGCGCACGGTGCCGATGAGGGCCTCGTGCTCCGGGCCCAGCTTGGCCCGCAGCCGCCGCACGTGGACGTCCACGGTGCGGGTGCCGCCGAAGTAGTCGTAGCCCCAGACCTCCTGGAGCAGCTGCGCGCGGGTGAAGACCCGGCCGGGATGCTGGGCGAGGTACTTGAGCAGCTCGAATTCCTTGAAGGTCAGGTCCAGGACCCGGCCCTTGAGCTTGGCGCTGTAGGTCGCCTCGTCGACGGAGAGGTCACCGGTGCGGATCTCCATGGGGCTGTCGTCCATGGCGATCTGCTGGCGGCCCATGGCGAGCCGCAGCCGCGCCTCGACCTCGGCGGGGCCCGCCGTGTCGAGGAGGACGTCGTCGACGCCCCAGTCGGCGGTGACGGCGGCCAGTCCGCCCTCGGTGACGACGAGCAGCAGCGGACAGCCGGGCCCGGTGGACCTCAGCAGCTGGCAGAGGCTGCGCACATGTGGAAGATCGCGCCGGCCGTCGATCAGTATGCAGTCGGCCCCGGGGGTGTCCACCAGCGCCGGCCCCTCGGCCGGGGCCACCCGCACGTTGTGCAACAGCAGGCCGAGGGCCGGGAGCACCTCGGTGGAGGGCTGGAGGGCGTTGGTCAACAGCAGCAGGGAACTCATCGGCCGCCACCCGTCTCACTGGTCGTACGGATCTGGCTGTCTCGCTCGCTTCGCTCGCCCATTACGTCGGCTCCTCCTCGGTCCCGAGGACGTATCGGGGCACTGCTCCGAATGCACAAAAGGACCCGGGGGCTACTCTGCCCGGATCCTTCATGCCCAGCAGAATAACCCACATGACTTTCCGGGGCGCGGACGACTTTGCACGGCCTTGTGTTTCGTCGATCACTTCGAGTGGTCATCGCATCGCCCTCTTGACGGCCGACGGGGTGCGGATCGAGGCCGCGTACCAGCCCTGTACGGACCAGTCTGCCGCCGCGGCCGACCGGCCCGCCATCGTCGTGGCGCACGGCTTCACCGGGGCCCTGGACCGGCCCGGCGTGCGCCGGGCGGCGGCGGTCTTCGCCCGGCGGTCGGCCGTGATCACGTTCTCGTTCCGGGGGCACGGGCGCTCGGGCGGCCGGTCGACGATCGGCGACCGGGAGGTGCTGGACCTGGCGGCGGCCGTGGCGTGGGCACGTTCCCTGGGCCACGGGCGGGTGGCCACGGTCGGCTTCTCGATGGGCGGCTCGGTGGTGCTGCGGCACGGCGCGCTGTACGGGCCGCCGTCCGGGGCACACGCCGACGCGGTGGTGTCCGTGAGCGCCCCGGCCCGCTGGTACTACCGGGGGACGGCCCCGATGCGGCGGCTCCACTGGGCGGTCTCCCGCCCGGCCGGCCGCCTCGTCGCCCGCTGGGGCCTGCGGACCCGTATCCACCCGGAGGACTGGGACCCGGTCCCGCTCTCCCCCACGGAGGCGGCCCCCCTGATCGCGCCGCGGCCGCTGCTGATCGTTCACGGGGACCGTGACACGTACTTTCCCCTGGAGCACGGGCACGCGCTGGCCCGTGCGGGGCATCCGGCCCGCACGGAACTGTGGATCGAGCGCGGCTTCGGCCATGCGGAGAACTCGGCCGGGGCCGAGCTGCTGGAGCGGATCGCCGCCTGGGCGCACTGACCGGGCGCACCAGGTCGTGGGCGAACGGCACGGGCGGTCACCCGGCCAGGTTCACGTCCGTCCCCGTCAGCTCGATGTCCACGCCGGACGGCGTGGTCGTGACCTTGGCGAGCTTGATCCCCTTCGGCAGCCCCGAAATCTGCCGATCGAAGTCGATCTTCTCGCGCACCTTCCGCTCCAGCCCCGGAATCCCCTGCGCCGGCACCTCGTCCGCGTGGACGCGCACCGTGTTGCCGTCCACGACGGAGACCGTGGAGATGACGCTCCGCGTCACCGGCTGGCCCATGACCTCGGTCCTGCCGGTGACCTTGACCTTGCTGGCGCCGTCGCCGGAGGACCCGCCGTAGGCGATCGTGACACCGGGGTCGGCGGCGGCCTTCGTCAGCTCGTCGTACGTGAGGTGGGCCGTGCCCGTCGCCCGGTGGGCGACGGCGGAGGAGAAGCTGCTGTCGATGCGGACGCCGTGGAGCGTGGCGTCGAAGCCCGAGACCTTCACCGAGCGGTCACCGGCTCCGGCGGTGACACCGCCGTCGAGCTTGATCTCGACCTCGTCGAGGCGGGAGTCGGCTATCTGCGTCAGGAAGGGGAAGCCCTTGATGGACACATCGGGCGTGCCGGACAGGCCCTGGCTGCTGCGGATCTTGTCCGCGGCCTGGTCCTCGGCGAAGTAGACGGCCGCCCGGTCGGCGGCTATGAACAGCCCCGCCAGGACCACGACCACGATCAGAGTCGTCCGTATTCCACGCATCGGTTCGCTGCTCCCCCTGCTGTCGGTCGGGCTCGTCGGACAGGCCGACTGTCCGACGAGCCTAACCGGCGGCCCCGGCCGGCGGACCTACGCGAGGGCCCGGCCCAGCACATAGACGGCGGGCGCGGCGAGCGCCAGCGGCAGGGCGACACCCGCCGTCATGTGGACGAAACGGGACGGATAGTCATAACTCGCCACACGCAGGCCGATCAGGGCGCACGCTCCGGCCGCCAGGCCGAGCAGTGCGGCGACCGGGCCGGTGCCGGTCAGCTGGCCGGCGGCGATGCCCGCGCCTGTGGCGGCGATCAGGGCGACGGCCGGAGCGGCGAAGGACGGCAGCGGCAGCGCGCGGCCCAGCACCGCCGCCGCGACGGCGAGGCTGCCGACGACCACCGCGTCGGAGTCGGCCGCCAGGTGCCCGGCGGCCACGACGGCCAGCGCGGTCGACGCGGCGGCCGCCGTCAGACCGTACAGCCGCTCGTCGGGCGAGGCGTGGCTGCGCAGTTGGAGCGCGATCACGAGCAGGAGCCAGACGCCGAGCGTGCCGAGTATCACCTTCGGGGCCTGCGCGGTGTCCGTGGCCAGCAGGCCGGCGTCGGCGGCCACGCCGCCGAGGAAGGCGAGCGCGATGCCCTGCCGGGCGGGCCACATGCCGTTGAGCCGGAACCAGCCGGCCGCCGTGACCGCCTGCAGCAGGACGACCGGTACGAGCAGCGCGGGCCGGGCCAGCGGCGCGGCGAGCGCCAGCAGTCCGGCGAGCACGGCGGTGATCAGCGCGGGCCGCAGCCCGGGCGAGAGGATCTGCGGACGGCCCTCGGCCTTCGCCTTCTCGGCGGCGGTCAGGGGCCGCTCCGGCGCGGCGTCCACCCCCGGCCCGGGCGCGGGCGTGAAAACGGGATCCGGCTCGGGCGGGAAACCGGGCTCCGGCTCGGCCGCGAACGCGCCCGCGTGCGCGGGCTCGTAGGCGGCGGCACCGTACGAGGGCGCCGCCTCCTGCTGCGGCCAGCCGGAGGCGGCCGCGCCATCGTGGGTGCCGTACGGGTCCTGCCGCTGCGGCGCCCAGGCCGGCTCCGCCGCGGGTGTGCCGTACGCCACGTCCTGGCCGGACGGCCACGCGGCGCCGTGCCCACCGTGCCCACCGTGCCCACCGTGCCCACCGTGCGCACCCTGCCAGCCGTCACCCTGCCCGGAGGGCGCGGGCCCCGGCGCCGGCTCCTGCCAGCTGCGCGTGTCCCAGCTCTGCGTCTGCCAGGTCTGGGTCACCGGCTCCTGCTGGTCGTGCCGCTCCTGCTGCGGCCATGCCTGCGGCTGCGGCTGCGCCTGCGGCGGGTACGGATGGCCGTACCCACCGTCCTGGTGCCGGTACGGATCGTGCTGCTGCTCGCTCATGCTGCCGGGATCACCCTCCTGCGAAGGGCGGGAGCACCTCGACCGTGCCGCCCTCGGCCAGTTGGACCGTCGAGTGGTCGCGCGTGCCGACGGGATCGCCGTCCACGAGGAACGAACAGCGCGCCAGCACCCGTGCGAACTCGGGCCGGCCGGAGTGCCGCTCGCGGGCCGCGTGCAGCGCCTCCGCCAGCGTGCCCGCCGCGTACGGCTCCTCGGGCGTGCCGGCGGCGGCCTTGGCCGCGGCCCAGTACCTGATGGTGCCCGTGTGTGTCGTCGCCACCGCGACCCTTCCTCGCATCTCACCGGAGCGCCGTCTGTCGCGTTCCGCCTCCATGATGACGGGTGCCGCGCGGCGACCGGCCCCCGGCCGGTAAAGGGCAAGCCCTGGGGAGTGGTGCTCGCATAGGCTGCTCGTGTGTTGGTACGACTTCTGCGGGCGTATGTGAAGCCCTATTCCAGACCGATCGCACTGGTGGTGCTGCTTCAGCTCGTTCAGACGCTCGCGACGCTGTATCTGCCCACCCTCAATGCGGACATCATCGACAAGGGCGTCGTCAAGGGCGACGCCGGCTACATCCTGGGCACCGGCGGCGTGATGCTCGCCGTCACGCTCGCCCAGATCGTCTGCGCCGTCGGCGCCGTCTACTACGGCGCCCGCACGGCCATGGCGATCGGCCGGGACCTGCGGGGCGCGGTCTTCGACCGCGTCCAGTCCTTCTCGGCGCGGGAGATGGGCCGCTTCGGCGCGCCCTCCCTGATCACCCGCACCACCAATGACGTCCAGCAGGTGCAGATGCTGACGCTGATGACCTTCACGATGATGGTCGCGGCGCCCATCATGTGCGTCGGCGGCGTGATCATGGCGCTGAACAAGGACGTGCCCCTGTCCGCCCTGCTGCTGGTCATCGTGCCGGCGCTGGGTGTCATCGTCGGGCTGATCGTGCGGCGGATGCGCCCGCTCTTCCGCGGCGTCCAGGAGCGGATCGACACCGTCAACCGGGTGCTGCGCGAGCAGATCACCGGCATCCGCGTCATCCGCGCCTTCGTCCGCGACCGGCACGAGCGCGAACGGTTCGGGAAGGCCAACACCGACCTGTTCGACGTCTCGGTGCGCGCCGGCCGGCTGATGTCGATGATGTTCCCGCTCGTGATGCTGATCGTGAACGTCTCCAGCGTCGCCGTGGTCTGGTTCGGCGGTCACCGCATCGACGGCGGCGACATGCAGATCGGCGCGATGACCGCGTTCCTCAGCTACCTCATGTACATCTTCATGTCGATCATGATGGCGACGTTCATGGTCATGATGCTGCCGCGCG
>NZ_JBFAPH010000322.1:0-7245 GCF_040675635.1 Streptomyces sp. NPDC049577 | reverse complement strand
GACGACGCGGACGACGCGTGCGATGCGCACGGCGGGGGAGACCCGGCCGCCGGAGGGGCCGCTCAGTGCCGTCCGGAGGCCGCCCCGGCACGGCGCCTCCGCAGGGCCAGGACCGTGGCGCCGGCGAGCAGCGCCCCACCGAACGCCACGCCGCCGGCCAGGGCGGTGGTCGTGCCGTCGGAGGAGCCGGCGCCGGCGGCCATGCCGCCGTCACCCGCCGGGACGGCGCCCATCGGCGACTGGCCCCGGCAGGCGCCCGATCCGACGCGGTTGAGATGCATCTCCACGATCGGGCGAGCCGCCTTGGCGGCTGCCGTGATCTGGGCGTTCCTGCCCGAGGCGATCTGCTGGTCGATCAGGGCCAGGGTCGCGCGGTGGTTGCCGGCCTGGGCCGACAGCCAGGCGCTGTCGTACTCCTTGGTGCCCGCCTTGGCGCGCAGGTCGGCCAGTTGCTGCTGCTGCTCGGCGGTCGTGCCCGAGGGCAGCGAGATCTTGAGCTTGCCCGCCAGTGCCATCACATCGCCGTCCATCTTGGTGTGGTCGCGCACGAACATGCCGGCCACGTCCTTCACGCACGCGGTGGTGGCGTTGTGCTGTGCGTCCTTGCTGGTCTCGATCTCGGCCAGGTTCCCCTGGTGAACGGTCTTGAGGAAGGCGCCGTCCGTCACGCCCGGGTCCTCCGCGGCGTGCGCCGGGCAGGCCGTCGCGGTGGATATCGCGAGAGCGGTGATGGCGGCGGCCGCCCATTGTCGGCTCCTCATGGTGGCTCCAATCGTCGTCGGCGGGAGCGCACGGCGGTGTGCACCGCCGTGCCGGCCGGGTGTGCCGGGAACACGGGTCCCGGTCCGACCGGCCGACGAGTGCCACCGGTCGGCCGTGCCACACGCGATGACACGGCCATGTCCCACGGACGGCCCAGCCGGACCACCCGGCCGCCGTAACCAAGGCGGTCAAGGAGACGCCGCCCGCCCCGTCACTCCCGGGTCACGGCGCCATCTCGTACGCACCCGACAGCGCCTCGACGCGTTCCCAGACGCGCGCCGAGCGGGCCTCGTCGACGACCGGCCGGCGCACCGCGCCCAGGGCCCAGCGCTGCTGCTCCTCGGTGGCGGAGTCCTTGCCGTGCAGCTCGACGGCGTAGGAGGAGAAGTCGCGGACGAGGACGGCGAACAGCTCGTCGAGCACGTCCTCGTCGAGACCCGTCAGGCGCGCCTGCTCCAGGATCAGCTGGCCGTGGACGACCAGCGCGAACAGCTGGCCGACGGCGAGCAGGAGGTCGAGGTCGCGGCTCTGCTCCTCGTCGGGGGCGGCGGTGGTGACGAACGCGCACAGCGCATCGGCCTGCTCGCGGAAGCGGCCGACGTTGGGCACGTGGGCGTACGCCTCGTAGGCGGTGCGCCAGTCGTGGAAGCGGATCGAACCGAGGCCGCGGGCCGGGCCCTGCCGGAAGAGAAAGGCGTCGTCGGCGGCGTCGAGACGCGTGGGCACCGGCGCGTACTCGGCCGGGTTCAGCAGGTGGTTGCCCATGAACTTGAGGATCAGCGCGAGGTTGACGTGGACCGTGCCCTCCAGCTTCGGCAGGCCCCGGATCTCCGTGGCGGCCTGCGCGAAGTAGGTGTCCTTCTCGAAGCCCTTGGCCGCGATGACGTCCCACATGAGGTCGATGACCTTCTCGCCCTCGGTGGTCACCTTCATCTTCGTCATGGGGTTGAAGAGGAGGTAACGGCGGTCGTCGGGGCCGGCGGAGCGGAAGTAGTCCACGGCGCGGTCGCTGAAGAGCTTCATGCCGACGAGGCGGACGTAGGCGTCGGTCAGCTCGCGGCGCACGTGCGGGAAGGCGGTGACGGGGCGGCCGTAGAGGATGCGGTTGTGCGCGTGGGTGACGGCCTCGTACATCGCGTGCTCGCAGATGCCGATCGCGCCGGTGCAGAGGTTGAACTTGCCCACGTTGACGGTGTTCAGGGCGGCGTCGAACGCGGCGCGGCCGGTGTGCAGGATGTCGCCGGGGGCCACCGGGTAGTTCTCGAGGCGGAACTCGCTGACGTACTTCGAGGAGTCGACGACGTTCTTGACCAGGTGGTACGCCTCGTGGCGGCTGTCGGCGGCGAAGAAGACGTAGCCGTCGGGGCCCTCGACGTCCGTGCGGCGGCCGAAGACGGAGACGAGACCGGCGGCGTTGCCGTTGCCGATGTAGTACTTGGAGCCGGTGGCCAGGAAGCCGCCCTCGCCGTCCGGCTCCAGCAGCATGTCGGTGGAGTAGATGTCGGCGCCGTGCGTCTTCTCGGACAGGCCGAAGGCGAACACCTCGCCCTCGGCGAGGAGCTCCGCGGCGCGGGCACGGGCGGCGGCGTTGTCGCTCTGCCAGACCGGGCCGAGGCCGAGGATGGTGACCTGCCACGCGTACCAGTAGTCGAGCCCGTAGAAGCCGAAGATCTCGTTGAGGGCGGCTATCCGGGCGGTGTCCCAGCGCTTGTCCTGCGCCCCGCCGGCGGCCGCCGCGGGGGTCAGGAACGTGGCGAACAGGCCCTCCTTCGCCGAGAAGGCGAGGAAGTCCGACAGCCACGCGCGGGAGCGGTAGTCCTCGATCAGCTTGCGCTTGCCGCGCTCCTCGAACCAGTCGACGGTGGCGCGCAGCAGCCTGCGGGTCTCGGGGTCGAAGTGCGCGGGGTCGTAGGTGCGCGGGTTGAACAGCAGCGGGTCGGCCATGGAGGTTCGCCTTTCCGGCTCGGGAGGTACTCGGGAGGTAAGAGGACGGGGCCGGTGCTCACCGGCGCCCGGAGCTGATGCGGTGGAGGGTGGCGAGCACGTCGTCGAGCCAGGCGATCGTCATCCGCTCGTAGGCGATGCCGCCGCGCAGGACGACGTGCTGGAGTTCCTGCCCGGCGTCGGGCCCGGCCGGCGCCCCGGGCCCGGTGAAGTCGCGCGCTTCGCCGGCGAGGTAGTGGGCGAGCCGGTCGGCATGCGCCCGGCGGTGCCGTTCGACTTCCCCGATCAGCGCGGCCGGGTCGTCGAAGGCCGCGCCGCGGATCTTCACGGCGAGCTCGTGCCGGATGCTCTCCGGCTCGACCGGCTCGTGCAGCCACCGGGAGAGGACCTCCCGGCCGGGGGCGGCGACCGAGTACTCCTTCTTGTCCGGCCGGCCCTGCTGCGCCACCTCGCGCACGTCGACCCAGCCGTCACCCTCCATGCGCTTGAGGACGCGGTAGATCTGCTGGTGGGTCGCGGTCCAGAAGTAGCCGATGGACCGCTCGAACCGCCGGGCCAGCTCGTAGCCGGAGCCCGGCTTCTCCAGCAGGGAGACGAGGATCGCGTGCTCGAGCGCCATGCCCCGGATCCTGCTATGCAACTCGTTTCATAGGCAAGGGGGCGCGGGCGGGTGAGACGTGGCTCACCGGCGGCCGGGATCCCTGCCGGCCGTCCTGTGGCGCCGCGGGGGTGCAGCCCGCACGCTGGCTGGAGAGGGGAAGGGAGAGGGATGGGCGAGAAGCGTGGCTATGTGCTCGCGGAGGTCTCCGACCGGCCCGCCGGCGAGCACGCGGTGCGCTGGGCGGCGGACGAGGCGGCCCTGCGCGGCCTGGCCCTGCGACTGATCCATTTCCGGGAGGTGCCGGACACGCGCCCGCGCCACGCGGCGCCCGCCACCCGGGCCGCGGCGTGGGCGACGCACCTCCACGCCAGGGAAGAGGTCCTCCTGCTCGAAGCGCGCGACACCGCGCTGCGGCGCGATCCGCGGCTGGAGGTCCGCACGGAGCTGCTCCGCGGGCGGCCGGCGCGTGTGCTGCGCGAGGCGGCCGCGTCCGCGAGCCTGCTCGTGCTCGGTACGCCGCGGCGCTCGGGAGCGGCCTCGCTGTTCGAGCCCCGGGACGAGGCGGACGCCCTGGTCGGGCACCTCTTCTGCCCGGTCGTGCTCGTCCGGGAGCCGTCGTCCGAGCTGCCGGCCGACGCGCCGGTGGTGGTGGGGGTGGGCGGCTCACCCTCCACGGCCGCCGCCCTCGACCTCGCGTTCGAGGAGGCGCGGCTGCGCGGGGCCGGCCTCGTCGCCGTGGCGGTCCGCGGGTCCCGGGAGGCCGGACGGGAAGAGCTGCCGGCGGTCCTCGCGCGCCATGCGGAGCGCCACCCGGGCGTCGAGGTCCGGCAGGAGGTGCTCACCGGCGACCCCGCGGCGATGCTCGCCTCGGCGTCCCGCTCCGCGCGCTGCCTGGTGGTCGGCACCCGAGGCGACCGGGGCATCCTCGGCAAGGGCGGGCTGAAGGACCTGCTGTACGGCTCGACCTGCCACACCCTGATCCACGGCACCGACTGCACGCTGATCATCGCGCCCCTGCCGCCGAGGAGATGACCCTCTCCCCGGGGACCCCTTGAATGATCGAACTGGCGTCGGGTTAGCATATGAGCGCCGCCTAGCTCGAAAGATAAACCTGTGACTGTCAATGACGACACGTTCAGCAACTGGAAGAACCGCGAGGAGATCGCGGAGTCGATGATCCCGATCATCGGGAAGCTGCACCGCGAGCGGGACGTCACCGTCCTGCTGCACAGCCGCTCCCTGGTGAACAAGTCGGTGGTCAGCATCCTCAAGACCCACCGGTTCGCCCGGCAGATCGCCGGCGAGGAGCTCTCGGTCACCGAGACACTGCCGTTCCTGCGGGCCCTCACCACCCTCGACCTCGGGCCGTCCCAGATCGACCTCGGCATGCTCGCCGCGCTGTACAAGACCGACAGCCGCGGACTGAGCGTCGAGGAGTTCACCGCCGAGGCCGTCGCCGGTGCCACGGGTGCCGAGAAGATCGAGCGCCGTGAGGCGCGCGACGTCGTCCTCTACGGCTTCGGCCGCATCGGCCGCCTCGTCGCCCGCCTGCTCATCGAGAAGGCCGGCTCGGGCAACGGCCTGCGCCTGCGCGCCATCGTCGTCCGGCAGGGCGGTGACCAGGACATCGTCAAGCGCGCCTCGCTGCTGCGCCGCGACTCCATCCACGGCCAGTTCCAGGGCACGATCACCGTCGACGAGGCGAACAGCACGATCGTCGCCAACGGCAACGAGATCAAGGTGATCTACGCCAACGACCCCTCCGAGGTCGACTACACGGCGTACGGCATCAAGGACGCCATCCTCATCGACAACACCGGCAAGTGGCGCGACCGCGAGGGCCTCTCCAAGCACCTGCGCCCCGGCATCGACAAGGTCGTCCTGACCGCGCCGGGCAAGGGTGACGTCCCCAACATCGTGCACGGCGTCAACCACGACACCATCAAGCCGGACGAGCAGATCCTGTCCTGCGCGTCCTGCACCACCAACGCGATCGTCCCGCCGCTGAAGGCGATGGACGAGGAGTACGGGGTGCTGCGCGGTCACGTGGAGACCGTCCACTCGTTCACCAACGACCAGAACCTGCTGGACAACTACCACAAGGCCGACCGTCGCGGCCGTTCGGCGCCGCTGAACATGGTCATCACCGAGACCGGCGCCGCCTCCGCCGTCGCCAAGGCGCTGCCCGACCTCAAGGCGCCGATCACCGGCAGCTCGATCCGCGTCCCGGTACCGGACGTCTCGATCGCGATCCTCAGCCTGCGGCTCGGGCGCGAGACCACCCGCGAGGAGGTCCTCGACTACCTGCGCAACGTGTCGCTGACCTCGCCGCTCAAGCGCCAGATCGACTTCACGACGGCGCCGGACGCGGTCTCCAGCGACTTCATCGGCTCGCGCCACGCGTCGATCGTCGACGCCGGCGCGACCAAGGTCGACGGCGACAACGCGATCCTGTACCTCTGGTACGACAACGAGTTCGGTTACTCCTGCCAGGTCATCCGTGTCGTCCAGCACGTGTCCGGCGTGGAGTACCCGACCTACCCGGCTCCGGCGGTCTGATCCCGGCGGACCCCCCGATCCGGGCGCCCGGTAGGTTGATCCTCAGCCGACCGGGGCCGGGAGAGGGGGGTCCGATGACCATGTGCGACGGTCCGGCCGACGACCGTGCCGGCGACGACCGTGCCGGCGCGCCGGTCCCGCCGCCCGGCCAACCGCCGTACCCTCCTCCCCTGCCTCCCGGCAGCACGCCGTCCGGCCCGGCCGGCCCGCGGCAGGTGCCGGCCACGCCCGGGGAAGCGCTCGGCATCGGCCGCAGGCACTTTCCGCCGGTCGGCTCGCCCGGCGGGCCCATCAGCCTGTTCGTCCATGAATTCGACGACGGCTATCTGATCCACGGCGGTTGGCCCGCCCCCGAGGACCCGGCGGCCATGCCCGCGGAACCGGGCGGCAGCCACGTCGTCATCTCCAGGACCGACGGCGGGGTGACGTTCGTCCCCAACTTCCCGCCGGAGCGCGCCGTCGAGATCTACCACCGGTCGCGCCGCCGCCGTTCCGGCACCTCCTGACGGCGCCGTCCCCTCAGGGAACGGGCCCGAGCAATGCCGCCGCGGTGGCGACGAGTTCGGCGTCCGTGGCCTCGGAGCGGTGCGCGGCGAGGCCGGAGCGGAACAGCGCGGCACCCTCGAGCAGCATGGTGAAGACTCCGGCACGCGCCGCACGGGCCTCCTCCGGCAGACCGGGCTCGCGGGTGCGGATGAACGCGGCGACATGGGTCCGGTAGTCCCGGTAGAAGCCGCGCACGACCGCCGCGACGTCCTCGTCCCGGCCGGCCAGGGCCCACAACTCGGCGTACACGCGCACGAGGTGCGGATCGTCCTGTTCGGCCAGGAGCGCGCGGACCAGGTCCGCCGGGTCCGGGGGCGGCCCGGCGTCGGCCGGGGCGAGCAGCGAGGCCAGCCGTTCCAGGGAACGGTCCAGGGAACGCCGCAGCACGGCGGCGACCAGGTCGGCGCGCGCGGGGAAGTAGTACTGCAGATGCCCCAGACGCACCCCCGCGGTGGAGGCGACGGCCCGCAGGGTGAGGGCGGCGTACCCGGACTCCCACAGGATCCGCTCGGCCGTATCGAGGAGGACGGTGCGCCGCCGGCTGCCCTTTCCGGTCGAGCCGGCGCGCGGGCCCGGTGCCGGCGTGCGGTCGCTCATGCGGCCCTGCTCCCGGTGTCGTCGTGGCTGTCCCCCGTACGGTCGCACGCCCGCAGGGCGACGCCGTGCGCCTCCAGTAGGCGCGGCAACTCGCGGGGGAGAGGGGTCTGTTCGGGGAAGGACACCCCGCGCGGCGGGGGTGCGCCGTCCGCGCCGAGCGCCCGGCGCAGGGCCAGCAGGGCGCCCACCGCGGTGAGATGGGCCTGTCCGGCCGGATCGGTGAAGTTCACGCCGCG
>NZ_JBFAPH010000321.1:0-7247 GCF_040675635.1 Streptomyces sp. NPDC049577 | reverse complement strand
ACGCGGAGGAGTCCTTGCCGGACCCGCCGATCCGCACCACGTAGGCCGCGCCGCCGCCGTTGGAGAAGTAGCCGTAGACGGCGTGCGCGAGGTACGTGCCCTCGGTGAAGCCGCCGAACAACTGCGTGTACTGGTCCCAGTTGGTGACCAGGGTCGGCTCGTGGAACGGGCCGGTCTCGGCGAACCCGACGAACGCGGCGACGGCGGTGCCGACCCCTTCGATCGGGCGGGCACCGGACTGCACCTCCTCCACGTACACGCCCGGGGTGAGGTACGTCGGCATGCTCGCTCCTTCGCGTTCCATCGGGTCCACCTGCGTCGATGCCGAGTCTCCGAGGCGGGTTGGGCGCGGCGACAGGGGCGGGGGGACCTTGCCGGGGGCAACCACACTGCCTTTACGGACCTCCGCGGCGGACCGCCGGACGCCCCGCCCGGCGGCCCCTTCGTGCCCCTCGGGCCCTGGCCCGCCCGGCCCCGGCGCGGTCCACTGGAGGGCCGTGACAGGCGTGCGCGACAAGGAGGCAGCAAGGTGCAGACGTCCAGGCCGCGCGCCGAACGCACCGGGAGCCGTGAGACCGGGCACGCGGCCCCCGCCTCCCGCCGGCCCGTGCCGGGGGCCGGCGCCGCCGTGCCGCCACCGCTCACCGCCGAAGCGCTCCGCGCCGTGCAGCGGACCGCGGGCAACGCCGCCGCGGCCGGCATGGTCGCCCGCCGGGTCCGCAACGCCCCGGCGCCGGAACCGTCCGGCACGGGTGTGCCCGAGGTGCTGCGGTCGGCCGGAAAGCCCCTCGCGGCGCCGGTGCGCCGGGAGATGGAGGCCCGGCTCGGCGCCGACTTCTCCGGCGTACGGCTGCACACGGGGGCCGCCGCCGCCCGCTCGGCCCGCGCCATCGGCGCCCGCGCCTACACCTCCGGCAGCCACGTGGTGATCGGTGCCGGCGGAGGCGACAAGCACACCCTCGCCCACGAACTGACCCACGTCATCCAGCAGAGCCAGGGCCCGGTCTCCGGCACCGACCACGGCGACGGGCTCAGGGTCTCCGACCCCTCGGACCGGTTCGAACGGGCCGCCGAGGCGAACGCCCGGCGGGTCATGTCGGGCCCCGTCCCGGTCGCCCGCGCCGTCGACGAACGCGCCGTCGACGAACACGTCGTCGCGCACCGGCCCGCGGAACCGGACGCGGTACAGCGGCTGGTGGGCTTCGAGGCGGAACTGAGCGTCCCGAGCTTCGGCACACACGACACCACGGGCCTCAACCCGGTCGACGGCCGTGCCCCCGCATCCGACCTCGGCGCCTTCTTCCACGGTGGCCTGGACTACGCGACGCCTGTGGTGACCGGGGAGAACCTGAGGATCGTCACGGACCACAACTCGCTGTCCCGGCGACTGCGGGACCTGTACGCGGTCCTCGCCAACCTGACCGGACGTGACGGCGCGCCCGTGGTGACCGGCCGTCCCGCGGCGGCGATGAGCAACCTGGAGTACGTCACCGCGCCCGTCGACGAGATGGCCCCCGGCTCCGACGCCACCGTCAAGCAGCTGGCCGAGCACATCGAGGGGCACGTCGGGCAGATCTTCGGTCAGCAGCCCACGGCGCGCATGTTCATGGTGCCGCACTCGGCGAACGCCGCGACCGGTACCCCGCTGGCCGCCCTCCAGCAGTGGCTCGGCCCGGACCTGTACGGCCGGTCCGACGTGCAGGAGGCGATCCGGGGCTTCCAGGCCGACATCAAACAGGAGCTGTACATCCAGGCCACCGTCGGCGTCCTGCCGTCCGGGCTGCCGTCGCTCTACAGCTACCAGGCCGGCGTCAGCCACGACTCCCGTCGCAACGACCGCAACGCGCACATCGCCGACGGCTGGCGCGCCGCAGCCGTGGCCGTCAACCGCGCGGTGTCCCTTCTCCGCTCGAACGTCGTACCCGCGCTGCTGAACGACGACCAGGGATCGGGCGACAAGGAGGCGCTCACCGGGACCCTCGCCCTCGGAGTGTCGTACGCCATCGGCAGCGCCATGGTGGAGGCCGGTGTGCGCGGGGCCACCTCCACGACCAAGAACGCCGTGCCCTTCCTGCTCAAGATGGCGAACCTCGGAGCCATCCGGCAGCAGGCCACCACGGACCTCCTGCGCCGCGGCGTGATCACACCTGAGCAGGCCAACGAGCTCGCCGCGTGGATCCACCAGCACATCCCGGAGACCGGGACCGCGCACTGGCAGGCGCACATGGCCAAGTACCCGCAGATCACGGCGAACCCGGGGGATCCGGTGTACGACACGAGGCATGACCAAGGCAGGAACGGCGTGGCCAACACCGCGCGCATGCTGCACGCTCTGCTGAACGGCACCGAGGACTTCGAGGTGGTCCGGCCGGGCCGGCCGTTGGAGAACGCCGACAAGCCGAACGACACGATCGTCCCCCACGTCGGCGGCCAGAAGGGCGCCCCGCTCGAGATGCGCTGGATCAGTGAGCGGGCCGCTCCCGGCCAGTTGTGGCCGATGCTGAAGAAGATCATGGACGAGGCCCGCAAGGCCAACCTGGCGACGGTCCCCTCGTCGCTCAGCCAGGAGATATGGAAGGCCGCCACCGACCTGAGCGCGAACCCGGCGGCGGTGGCCCAGGGCTCCTTCGGCACCGACGAACCCATGGACATCGTTCTCTGAGCGTCACATAGCGGGGTGGCACACGATCGCGCCCCGCTACGGCACTCCGGCGGAACCGCCC
The DNA here is from genome assembly GCF_040675635.1 of Streptomyces sp. NPDC049577. Classification (NCBI taxonomy): domain Bacteria; kingdom Bacillati; phylum Actinomycetota; class Actinomycetes; order Kitasatosporales; family Streptomycetaceae; genus Streptomyces; species Streptomyces sp. NPDC049577. Next base: position 4,524 of record NZ_JBFAPH010000321.1, on the reverse strand, counting down.
GCAAGGGCCCGTTCAGCCCTCGGCGGCCGTCATCTCCCGCGCCCACGGACCGAACTCGCTCTCCAGCACCAGCCGCCCCAGTTTGCGGTACTCGCGCACCACCGCCGTCACCAACTGCCGCATGGTGAGCGGCCCGCCGGACTCCGCCGCGAGATAGGCCGCGGTCACCGCGCAGGCCCGGATCGAGCCGCCGGCCAGTTCGAAGCGGTCCGCGCAGAAGCGGAGATCCAGGTCCTCGGCGCGCGGCAGACGATCACCCAGGCACCGTTCCCACAGGGCCAGCCGCTGGGCCGCGTCGGGGACCGGGAACTCGGCCACCACGTCGAGCCGCCGGGTGAACGCCTCGTCCAGGTTGGCCCGGAGGTTGGTGGTCAGCACGGCGATCCCGTCGAACGACTCCATGCGCTGGAGAAGATACGCCGACTCGATGTTGGCGTGCCGGTCGTGCGCGTCCTTGACCTCCGAGCGCTTGCCGAAGATCGCGTCCGCCTCGTCGAAGAGCAGCACCGCGTTGACCGCGGAGGCCTCGGTGAAGATCCGCTCCAGGTTCTTCTCGGTCTCCCCGACGTATTTGTCGACGACCGTGGACAGGTCGACGACGTACAGGTCCATGCCGAGGTCCGCCGCGACCACCTCGGCGGACATGGTCTTGCCGGTGCCCGACCCGCCCGCGAACAGCGCGATCACACCACGCCCCCGGCCGCCGCCCGGCCGCATCCGCCACTGTCCGAGCACCTGCTCCCGGTGGCGGGCGCGCACCGCGAGCTCGCGCAGCCTGCGGTGGGTCGGTGGGGGCAGCACCAGATCGTCCCAGCCGACACCCGGCTCCACCCTGCGGGCCAGCCGGGCGAGTCCCGCGCCGTTCTGCTCCCGTACGGCGGACCGCAGGTCGTCGGGGGAGACCGGGCGGCCCGCCAGGGCGGCCGTGCGCACCGCCGCTCCGGCGGCGCGGCGCAGCTGCCCGCCGTCGAGGCGGTGCGCGGCGACCGCCCGGGCGAGCGCGTCGGCGTCCTCCCGCTCAAGGTCCCCGCCACCGGCCAGTCCGAGGGCGTGCCGCCAGCGCGCGGCCTGCCGGGCGGGCGAGGGCGGGGACACCGGGAGGACGACCGGGGCGTCGGCCGCCCACGCCGGATCCCAGCCGTCCGCGCCGTAGGTGAACAGCGGAGTGCCGCGCAGCGTCGCGCACATCTCGCGCAGTGCCCGGGCCCGTTCGCCGGGCTGTCCCGGCAGTGCCTCCAGCGGGCCGAGGATCACGCCGGCCCCGGTCAGCCGGGCCTCAAGCGCCGCCACCCGGGCGAGTGCGGGCACATCGCCGGGGCGCCGGGCGAGTGCCGCCGCGTCGAGGACCAGCGGCAGCAGCCCGGCCGTGCGCAACGCAGCGACGGCGAGGCCCGGCGCGTCGCCGCCCCGGTCGAGCAGATGCACCAGGCCCGTTCCCGAGCGGGCCGCGGAGACCGCCCGGCGGACTTCCCCCGCCTCGGCCGTCGGATCGTCGGCCGCCTCGCCGATCACCCCGGCGAGCCGGGCGTCCGGCTCCACGCCACCCAGCAGATGGGCGGTGACCCGGTCCGGGACGGCCAGCACGCGCGACAGCACCGGGCGGTCCGGCTCGGTGACCTCCACCAGACCGCCCGCCACCAGGGGCGCACCCGGGGAGAGCCGGAACCGGGCGGCTGACGCCGCGGCGAGCCCGCACAGCTCCAGGGCCAGCCCGACGGTCGGCCGGCGGCGCGTCAGATCGTCGTTGAGATAGCCGTAGAGACGCTCGAACCGGGCGTCCAGATCCGGCGCCACCGCGACCAGCAGCAGATCCGTGTCCAGCGGCGACAGACCGAACCGCTCGGCCAGCACCCCGAGCACGGACCCGGGCGGCGCCGGCAGCGGCTCGTACCCCGGCACGTCGAGGCCGCCCCGCACGTCCAGGATCCGCTCCACCGCCTCGGGGGAGAGGTACTGGCCCCGGTACGGGTCGCCGGGGTCGGGATCGACGGCGCGGCGGGCCGCCACCGCGTACCGCACCCGCTCCTCGACCAGCCGCAGCCGCGACCACAGGGGATCCGCGGCGACGGCGGTGCCGGTGGTACCGGCGGTGTACGTCACGGCTGCCGTCCTCCTCGGCGGCGACGGGCGGGGGCGGGGCGCCGCTCGCGCGGCCCGGCGAAGCCGTCCGGACCCGGGTCGGCCACCCCCTCGTACCGCAACCGGCGCCCCGGCACCGGATCCCCGTCGTGCCCCCGGGTGGCGGAGCGCACCACGAGCCCCTCGGTCACCGGCGGCGCGGCGGTCCGGCTCACCCCGGCGAGGGGCGCGCGCACCCGCACGTCGAACGACGCCTTCAGCTCGCCGCCGAGCGCCGACCACACGTCGGAGGCGGCCGGCGCGTCGGGCGCGGCCCCGGCGGTGTCCAGGCCCACGGTCAGGCCGAGTTCGGCGAGCGTGCCGGTGAGCAGCCGCTCGGGCAGCGCGTCGGCGGCCACCAGCGTGGCCAGCGCCTGCGAGAGCAGCCGGTGCTCGTCCTGCGGGCGGCTCGCCCAGGCCGTGACCAGGTACGTCAGCTCGAACCAGCGGGGCGGGGTGCGCCGCGCCACCACGTACCCGTCCGCGTCGTGGACCTCGCCGCCGCCACTGCCGCGCCGGGTCACGTCCTCCCGGACGTCGTACAGGAACACACAGACCGTGGGGGCGTTGCGGCGCGCCGCCCAGTCGCGGGTGGGCGCGTCGAGGACGACCTCGACGCCCGACGCCTCCAGCCCGGACTCGCGCAGCAGGCCGCGCAGCGCTTCGTCGACCTCGTGGATCACCGGCGGGTCACCTCGTCGGGCGGCTGCACGCTCCCGCTCACCACCAGGAAGTCGGTCGTCACCGGTGCGAATCCGGGGCCGCTCGCGGTGATGACGCGCGGCCCGGTCTGGTCCTTGGCGAGGATGAGCAACTGGCCGATGAACGTGCCGTCCCGCTTCGGCAGGGTCGGCGCCGCGGCCGCGGTGATCCCCGGCCGCCAGGTGAACCGCACCGGCGCGCCGGGCGGGAAGTCCTCGCCGCGCACCGAGGTGACGAACCCGGGCTTGCCGATCGGCGGCACCGCGACGATCCGCGGCTGGAGGATCCGCAGCGTCGTGCGGGCCGTGTTGTCGCCCGGGTCGGCGTCCGTCCCGGTGGTGGTGAGGACGCCGGTGGCACGGCCGGTCAGTGCCCGGTCGGGGGCGAGCACCACCTGGACGACGGTGGAGGCGCCCGGTGCGAGGTCGGGCAGCCCGCACACCCATGAGGCGTCGCAGCCCGGTGGCGGCCCGGCGTTCGGGATCTCCGCGGGCAGCCCGAGGCGCAGCCGCAGTCCGGTGGCCAGCGCGTTGCGTCCGTTGCGCACGGTGTACGTGACCACGATCCGGCCGCCGACGTAGCCCGGGTCGGGCTGGGCGGTCACCCGGACCCCGGGCCCGGCTTTCGGAGCGGGTGGCGCGGGCGGCACGGGAGGCTGGGTGGGTGCCGTCGGGGTGGGCGCGGGAGGTGTGGGGCTCGGCGGGGTCGGCGTCGGCGGTGTGGGACTCGGGGTGGGGCTCGGCGGGGTGTCCTCCCGCACCGGCACCACCGTCCGGGCCGTGTTGTCGCCCGGCTCCGGGTCGAGGACGCTGCCGGCCACCGACCAGTCCACCGGCTGGTCGCCGGCGGCGCGCCCGGTCAGCGTCACGGTCACCGGCACGGTCGTGCCGGGCCGCATCACCCCGATGTCGCACTGGAGGGACGCGGCGTCACAGGTGCCGTCCGGGCGGCGGATCCCCGTGACGCTCAGGCCGGGCGGCGGCGCGATCGTCAGCCGGGTGCCGGGCGAGGCGGCCGGGCCGTTGTTGACGACCTCCACGCGGACGTCCGTGGACGTGCCGACGGTCACCTCGGGGGCCCGGCCCGGGGAGCGCACCGTCAGGTTCACCGACTGCTGGACCGACGGCTCCTTCTGACGCCCCGGCAGCTCCGTGGTGACCGGCGACAGCCGGCCGGTCCGGACGTTCACCCGCCACAGCTGCTCGGGGCACTGGACGGGCAGATCGCTGCGGGCGCTGAAGACCAGCCCGGAGCCGTCCGGCTTCCAGGCCACGTCGCGCGGCTGGTGCGGGCCGGTGACCGAGGTGTCCGGCAGCTCCCGGCGGCAGGCGTCCGCGCCGTCCCGGGCCGCCTCGGGCAGCAGGACCCGGCAGTCGTCACCGGACACGGAGGTGAGCAGGATGCCGTTGCGCTCGTCGATCCGGCCGCCGCCGTTCTTCCGGTTGAAGGCGATGGTGCGCCCGTCCGGGGAGAACGCGGGGCTGTCGTCGATGATCGCGCAGTCGCCCGGGCAGATCGCCGCGCTCAGATCGCGCTGCCGGTCGAGGGCGTTCACCGGCACGGTCCAGATGTGCTTGCTGCCGCCGCGATCGTGGATCACCGCGTTACGGGTGAAGGCCAGGGTGGTGCCGTCCGAGGACCAGGTGGGCTGGGCGTCGCCGCCCGCCGGCTGTCCGGCCGGCGGGGTGATCCGCTGGACGATCG
>NZ_JBFAPH010000320.1:0-7291 GCF_040675635.1 Streptomyces sp. NPDC049577 | reverse complement strand
GCAACGTCGAGATCCCTCGCCAGGTCCTCCGACGGCACCCGTTTCGCCGACTCCACATAGCTGATCATCGCCTGCGTCGTGTGCGCGAGCTTCGCCGTCGCCTCCTGGGACTTGCCGGACTCCGTCCGGACCCGCTTCAACTCCGAGCCGAAGAAGGCCAGGAGTGACGAGGTCGGGTCGGGTGAATCGGTCTCAGCGGTCATGTCTGGCATCCCTCCGCCATAACTCTGCGAGCGTCATGGGCTCCCCTCTGTCGAAGCTACTCGCGGACCGCAACGCTGTTGCCACACACAGTCGTTACCCCCCACACGAGGTACCCACATGCCCGCCCCCCTCCCCAAGAAGTCCCGCCGGACCGCGCCCTGCGCGGAGTGCGTGCGGATCAAGGCGGCGTACTACGCCGCGTCCCGCCAGGGCGACCGCGTCGCCGCGCTGGCGTGGATCGCCGCGATGGGCCGTCACCACCGGGCGGTGCACTGACATGAACCGGCCCTCCTGCCCGCACGGTGCCTGGAGCCTCTCCGAACACGGTTTGGCCGCCTGCACGGCATGCGGCGTGCGACGATTCACGGATTACGCGGCCCTCGCCGGGACGTCCTTCGGCCAAAAGCTGGACTCCCCGGAATCCCTGCGGCGGCCACCGAACGCCCGCTTTTCGGCCGGTCTGCGGGAGACCCCGCCTCCACAGGAAAGATCTTGAGATTCCTTGCTCTACGGGCCGGAAAATCTTGCTTTCATGCGTCGGACAGCCGAACACCCCGCAAATTTCCAGGTATCACCGCTGGTCAACACTCCCGTAACACTAAATCCCCCCAACCCCTGGCAATCCGGACGACCCCACCACGTCCGGATTTCCCCCCTCGCCGCTCACGGGCCTGGCGGCACATGAGATCGAGCCATTACCGAACGCTTCTGCACGGCGACTAAAAGTGTTCGGTACGGTCGCGTTCATGCCCAACTTCGGCAAGACTTCCGTCCGTTATCTGACGCCACGAACAAGGGAGTGTTCGGAATGCGGTACATCACTGGGGGAATCGCGCTGGCTGCGGCGCTGGGCATGGCCGGCCTGGCAGGTGCCGGTACGGCGGCGAACGCCGCGCCCTCGAGCACGCAGAGCCTGTACGCACCCTCGGCGCTGGTGCTGACCGTCGCCCAGGGCGACGACCCCGCCACCGCCGGCGTACAGCGCGCGGTCACCCTCACGTGTACCCCCAAGGCCGGCGGTACGCACCCGGCGGTCAGCGACGCCTGTGCCGCGCTGCGCGCGGCGGGCGGTGACTTCAACAAGGTCACCACGATCAAGGCCGGCACGTTCTGCACCAAGGAGTACAACCCGACCCTGGTGACGGCCGAGGGCGTCTGGGACGGCAAGCGCGTCTCGTACAAGCGCGTGTTCGCCAACCCCTGTGAGCGGGAGGCCGGCAAGGGCGTGGTCTTCAACTTCTGACCCGGCCCGAAGAGCCTGCCCGCATGGGCGAAAGGCGGCCCCCGGACACCGTGGAGGTGTGTCCGGGGGCCGCGTCCGTGGGGCCGGCCGCCGCAGGGGCCGGCGTGTCAGCCGAGGGTCACACCGTACGCCTTCAGCGCTTCGGACACCGGCTGATAATAGGTTTCGCCGCCGAGGAGGCAGCTGCCGCTGCCGCCGGAGGTGATGCCGAGGGCCTTGGTGCCGTCGAAGAGGGGGCCTCCGCTGTCGCCGGGTTCGGCGCACACGTCGGCCTTGATGAGATTGCCGACGGTGCCCTCGGCGTAGTTGACGGTGGCGTCGACACCGGTGACGTGGCCCGTGCGGACGCCGGTGCTGGAGCCGCTGCGCCGCACGGCCTCGCCGACGGTGGGGTCGGCGGCGGTGGTGATGGCCTGGCTGCCGGCGCCGTAGAGGTCCACCTGGCTCGGATGGTCCAGGGTGGCGGTGTACTTGACCAGCGCGTAGTCGTTGCCCGGGAAGCTGTACGCGGTGGTGGTCGCGATGGGCGCGCCGTCCTTGACGGCGGACCAGGTGGCGACGGCGCGGCCGCAGTGGCCGGCGGTCAGGAAGTAGGGGACACCGCTCTTGACGACGTTGAAGCCGATGGAGCAGCGGGCGCCGCCGCCCCAGATGGCGTCGCCGCCGGCGATCAGCCGGGTGAGCCGGGTGGTGGTTCTGCGCACGACGACCACGTCGCCGAGCCGCGAGGCGACCCGGTTGAGCCGGTCCAGCTTGGCGCCGGTGACGGTGCGGTCGGCGGTGACGACGACCCGGTTGGCTCTGGGGTCCGTGGCCCAGGCGGTGCCCGGGATGGTCGCGCGGGCGGCGAGGGTGCGCTTGGCCTCGTCCAGCCGGGCCCGGGAGAACCGTACGCGCCGGGGCTCGGCGCCCGCCTTGCGGACGGTGTCCTCGGCGCCCCGGTCGACGACGTCGACCACGAGGCGGCGGGCGTCGGTGTCGTAGTAGGAGCCGGCTGCCGCGTCCCGCAGCTGGGTGTCGAGCGACCTGGCGAGACGGACCGCGGCGAGCTCGGAGAGCACGGCCGGGGCGACGGCGGCACGGTTGCCGGCCGACGCGCCGGCGGGCTGCGACGTCAGCGTCGCGGCGGTGAGGACCGTGACCGCGGCGCCGGCCAGTGCGGCCCGCGCGGGCATCCGGCAGGTCTTCAACTCGACACCTCCAGTGGGGGGTTGAGCCTGGGGCGAGCGGGATCGCCGGCGGCCCGGAGGGTGTACGACACAGCCGCTTCCCCGATAGGAGAGGCGCGTCCATGCCAAGTTGATCGGTTCGTCGAGTGTCCCGACCAAAGGGGGGAGTGCACAAGAGCGACTTCCGGTCGCGCGCATGGTCATGCACGCGCCCCCATCGTGCTGCATGCGCGGGGCGTATGTCGCGCGCCATGCGCGGGCGTATACAAATGCAGGCCCCGCGTGGGCTACGCGGGGCCTGCGCCAGTCGTCAGGGTCGGTTCATTTCCAGGTGAAGGGCCGCCGGGACGTCAGGCGTGTCCGATACTCGCCTCTCCAGGCCCGGACTCCGGCGATTCCAGCGCTTGCGGCCCGGGGATTCCCGGTGTGTCCAGCGCTTCCGGCGGTGTGTCGTCGTCGATGGGGACCCGGGCGGGCGGCTCCTCGACCCGGCCGGCCCGCCCGGACGCCTCGGCCTGCTCGGCCTCGGTCCGGGGCGTGCCGGTCGCCGGCGGTGCCGTTCCCCCCTGGGCCCGTTCGAGAAAACGCAGCAGCTCCACGGGGAAGGGCAGGACGAGCGTGGAGTTCTTCTCGGCAGCGACCGCCACGATCGTCTGGAGCAGGCGCAGCTGCAGCGCGGACGGCTGCTCGGACATGGTCGCGGCGGCCTCGGCGAGCTTCTTCGAGGCCAGCAGCTCGGCGTCCGCGTTGATCACGCGGGCCCGGCGCTCGCGCTCGGCCTCGGCCTGCCGGGACATCGAGCGCTTCATCGTCTCCGGCAGCGAGACGTCCTTGATCTCGACGCGGTCGATGTGCACGCCCCAGCCGACGGCCGGGCTGTCCAGCATGAGCTCCAGGCCCTGGTTGAGCTTCTCCCGGTTGGAGAGCAGATCGTCCAGGTCGCTCTTGCCGATGATCGAGCGGAGGGAGGTCTGGGCCATCTGGGAGACGGCGAAGCGGTAGTCCTCGACCTGGATGACCGCCTCGGCGGGGTCGACGACCTTGAAATAGACCACCGCGTCGACACGCACGGTCACGTTGTCCCGGGTGATGCCCTCCTGGGCGGGCACGGGCATGGTGACGATCTGCATGTTCACCTTACGGAGCCGGTCCACGCCGGGAAGGATCAGGGTGAGCCCGGGGGCCCGGATGTCCGACCGCAGCCGGCCCAGCCGGAGCACCACGCCACGCTCGTACTGCTTGACCACCCGCGCCGCCGCCATCAGATAGACGGCACCGGCCGACGCCGCGGCCACCACTGCCACCACGAGGTCTTCGACCATCACGGCCCCCTGCGGTTCGGGACAGGCGATATGTCCACGGTATGCCCCGTTCGCGGCATGGTCGAGCCCCCGGCCCGCGCGGGGCCGGGGGCTCTGTGCTGCTGGCCGCAAGGCTGGGGGAAGGCCTGGTGCTCGCGGTCAGACGGCGGTGGGTGGGGTGGCGATCAGAAAATGCTCACCCCGTAGGCGCTGAGCGCCTTGGTGACGGGCTGGAAGAAGGTCGTCCCGCCGGAGCGGCAGTCGCCGCTGCCGCCGGAGGTCAGCCCGAGGGCGGTGGAGCCGGCGAAGAGCGCGCCGCCGCTGTCGCCCGGTTCCGCGCACACGTTGGTCTGGATCAGACCGCGGACGATCTGGCCGTTGCCGTAGTTGACCGTGACGTTCAACCCGGTGACCTTGCCGCCGTGCACGCCGGTGGTGGAGCCGCTGCGCTGCACGCTCTGCCCGACGGTCGCGTTGCCTGCCGCGGTGATGCGCTGCGTACTGCCGTTGTAGAGGTCGACCGCGCTCGGGTGGGCGAGCGAGGTGTTGGTGTACTGCACGATCCCGTAGTCGTTGCCCGGGAAGCTGGTGCCGGTGGTGGGGCCGATGCTCGTGGTGTGGGAGGAGTTGGTGTAGTAGGGCGGCTTGCCCTCCGTGCAGTGACCCGCGGTCAGGAAGTAGTAGGTGCTGCCCTTGCGGACGTTGAACCCGACCGAGCAGCGCCAGCTGGGCGCGTAGATCGCGTCGCCGCCCGCGAGCAGGGGCCGCAGGGTGCCGGTCGTGCGCTCGACGCGTATCGCGTCGGCGGCCGGGCCGGCCTGCCGTCTGATCTTCGCTATGCCGGCCCGGGAGACGGTGGAGTCGGCCGTGACGACGACGGTGCCACTGGCCTCGTCGGTCACCCAGGCCGTGCCCGGGACGTCGGCGGACTCCACGGCGCTGCTCACGGAGGCCAGCTGGGCGGCGGAGTAGCCGGTGGCCGAGGTGCCGTCGGCGTGGGCGGCGGTCGCGGCGAGCGCCGATGCCGCCAGCAGACCGGAGGTCACCGCCAGGACGCGGACGCGTCCGGCGATACGGGTGCGGGGGGTGGTGCGCCTGTTCCTCACGTAGGTCCTCCCGAGTGGGGTCGGGGGTCCGCAGGGTGCGCGGGCCCGTGAGGCGCGGCCGGGGGCACGGCGCTACATTCGCCGTGCTCCTGACAAGCGCTGCTCGGGAGTATTCGGGGCCGTGGACGCACGGCGCAAGAGCATCTTTCGGACGCCCCCGGCGTGCGCCCCGGCGCGAGAACTCCTCAGCAGTCGCAACCGCAATCGCAGCCGTCGCAACCGTCACAGCAATTGCCGCAGCAGTTACAGCAGTCGCAGCAGTCACCACAGCCATCGCAGTTGCCGCAATCGCAGTTGTCACAGCACTTGGCGCACCAGCCCTCGCGCGGCTGCCCGTTCCACGGATCCGTGTACGGGTCCTTGCAGCACACCTGGCACGTGCAGAACATCCCGGCCCACACCGCGCAGCCCGCGACGAGCCCGCGCTGCCGCCCGCGCCGCGGCGGCTCCGGCGGGGACGAGGGCGGCATGACAGGCGGCGGGCCGAAGGCGGCCTGCGGCTGATGATGTTCACGGTGTTCACAACTTCCGCCCGCGAACGCCCGGTCGACCGCGCGCCCCAATTCGTGCGCGAGCAGGATGTGCGCGAGCCGGCCCTGGGCCTTGCTGCCGAACTCGACCTCGCGCAGCGCCAGCCGCACCCCGTGCACCGCGTCGTCGCACAGCCGCCGGACCTCGGCGAGGTCCGTGCCCGTCGCGGCGACCGGGTTCCAGGCACCGGTACGGGCGTCCTCGTCCAGGTCCTCGACCGCGTCCAGCAGGTGGGCGAGCCGCCCGAAGAGCCGGCCCGCCTCCTCCAGCGGCGCCCGGTTGCCCGGCCGCCCGGCCAGCACGGCCGTGTGGCCGAAGGCCGCGGCGGTCGCCGTCTCGGTGGGCTCGGTTATCTCCAGGAGCGGAGTGCCGGGGCCCGCCAGGGCCTCGATCCCGGTCTGCCGCTCGACCGCGTCGACCAGCACCGCCGTGTCGAAGCCGAGCTCCGAACCGGTGCGGGCGCCCGCGCGGTCCCACTTGGCCGCCACGCGGCGCGCGGCGGCCGCGACCGGACGGCGCGCCAGGAGGCCGTCGCCGTCGGCGGCGTGGTCGCGCATCTTGGCCGAGGCCAGCACCAGCGAGACGGACGCGGCCAGCCGCGCGCCCTCGCCCCGGGCCACCGACGCACCGCGCATGCCCCGCAGCGGGCAGGGTCCCGCCGTGCGCCGCCAGGCGTTCGCGCCCTCGGCGGGCGAGGACTGAGCCTCCACCAGAACCGATATGACCAGCCCGTCATAGTTCGTCGCCATGCGGGCCACCTGTCCGTGATCGCCCTTGAGTGCCAGACAGAGTCCGCACAGATGAGCCATCCACTCGGTCCGCATGTCGTCCGACAGCCGGTGCCGGCAAGGCCTGATGATTCCGAACAAGGCGTGTTCCCCCGTGTGTGTGCCGATGGACCCGGGCATCCTAATCACCGGGAAGTGGCACCTCGCGGGGAGCGCACGCCCACCGTCCGCTCCGCATATGCCCAGGTCCAGCGCCCGTGGCCGACCCACGAAGGTTTCTGACGCATCGACACCCGCTTTGCACCAGATGCGTCACGAAATCCTCGCTCGGCCGCCATCCACTTGGCACAACATCCGCATCATGGACGACCATAGAGGGGCGGGCGGAACACACCGCGTGTGAGAGGAGGCGTCCATGGGATCGGTGCGCAAGGCGAGTGCCTGGCTTGGCCTCGTCGACGACAGCGATGACGAGCGCTACTACGGCGGCTACGAAGAGGACTCGGACGAAGGACCCGAGCCGGGCGACTCCTGGGTGACCAACCCCAAGGTCCGGGTGGCCGACGAGGTCGCCCAGGAGCAGGGCACCCGCATCGCCACGGTGACCCCGGACGGCTTCCGGGACGCCCGCGGCATCGGCGAGCTCTTCCGCGAGGGCGTCCCGGTGATCGTGAACCTCACCACCATGGAGCCGAGCGACGCCAAGCGCGTCGTGGACTTCGCGGCCGGCCTGACGTTCGGGCTGCGCGGCTCGATCGAGCGCGTGGCCAACCGCGTCTTCCTGCTCACGCCGGCCGACTACCGGGTCCTCAACGGCGAGCCTGCCGGGCGCCGGGCGCCGGGCGGCTTCTTCAACCAGAGCTGAGCCGAGCCGCGCCGAGCCGCGCCGCCGCGGTCCGGCCGGGGGTCCGGGGGTCGCCCCCCGGGCAAGCACCGCAACCAGAGCCGAGCCGCGCCGCGCCGAGCCGCGCCGCCGCGGTCCGGCCGGGGGTCCGGGGGTCGCCCCCCG
>NZ_JBFAPH010000319.1:0-7308 GCF_040675635.1 Streptomyces sp. NPDC049577 | reverse complement strand
CGGCACCGAGAACGACGCCAGCTGGTTGATCGGCGTCAGCGCGCCGTAGTAGTCCGCCACGATCTTGTTGAACATCGCCGGATGCGCACGCCCGGTGCGGATCGCCGCGAAGTCCTCCTTGGCGACCACAACGGCCTTCTCCATCTTCTCCTCGGCCTCGAGGAGGATCTCTTCGATCACCACTTGCTCCTGGTGTTATCAGTAAGCAGAGCCTCGCCCCTGCGCGCGTCTTCTCCTGCACGGTGTCCGACCGGCAGGCGGTTGTCCATCCCCGTGCCGAGGTGAACCCACGGCCCGGAGTTGCCGTCCGCGCCCCCGGCGGGCGGCGGGTGCGGGCGGTCGTACGGGCTCGTCAGTCCCGCGTGCCCTGGTCGCTCACGAGCGTGCCGATCTTCTCACCCTTCACCGCGCGGGCGATGTTGCCCTCGGCGAGCAGTTCGAAGACGAGGATCGGCAGCTTGTTGTCCATGCACAGGCTGATGGCGGTGGCGTCGGCGACCTTCAGGCCGCGGGCGAGCACCTCGCCGTACTCGAGTGCGTCGAACTTCACCGCGTCCGGGTTCTTCTTCGGGTCCGAGTCGTAGATCCCGTCGACGCCGTTCTTGCCCATGAGAATCGCCTCGGCGTGGATCTCCAGGGCGCGCTGGGCGGCGGTGGTGTCGGTGGAGAAGTAGGGCATGCCCATGCCCGCGCCGAAGATCACGACGCGGCCCTTCTCCAGGTGGCGCACGGCGCGCAGCGGGATGAACGGCTCGGCGACCTGGCCCATGGTGATACCGGTCTGGACCCGGGTCTCCACGCCTTCCTTGACCAGGAAGTCCTGGAGGGCGAGGGAGTTCATGACCGTGCCGAGCATGCCCATGTAGTCCGAGCGGGCCCGGTCCATGCCGCGCTGCTGCAGCTCGGCGCCGCGGAAGAAGTTGCCGCCGCCGATGACCACGGCGATCTCGTAGCCCTCGCGGACCACGGCCGCGATCTCGCGGGCGATGGCGTGCACGACATCGGGGTCGACACCGAGCCCGCCGCCCCCGGCGAAGGCCTCGCCCGACAGTTTCAGCAGGAACCGACGGCGGTTCTCCCGGTCGGCGATGTGGCCGTCGGCGGCCCGTGTGGCGTCCGCACCCTGATTCATTGGAATTCTCCTCGTGCACATACGAAGAAGGCCACTGCCGGACGGGTCCTTTCGGTTCCCTTAGCGGCAATGGCCTCCTCGTCACATCAGCGGCCGACCGGTGGACGGCCGACTGCGTACGACCCTAGCGGGTCGCAGGTCATTCGCTGCCCTGCTGACGGCTCAGGCGCCGACGCGGATGCGGGCGAAGCGCTTCAGCGTGACACCGGCCTCGTCCAGGACCTTCTGGACGGTCTTCTTGTTGTCCTTCGCGAAGGGCTGGTCCAGCAGGACCTGCTCCTTGAAGAAGCCGGTGACGCGACCCTCGACGATCTTCGGCAGGGCGGCCTCGGGCTTGCCCTCCTCGCGCGCGGTGGCCTCGGCGACGCGGCGCTCGTTCTCCACGACCTCGGCCGGGATGGCGTCACGGGAGAGGAACTTCGGCGCGAAGGCGGCGATGTGCTGCGCGACGTCCTTGGCGACCTCGGCGTCGGCCTTGTCCAGCTCGACCAGGACGCCGACCTGCGGGGGCAGGTCCGCGGCGGTGCGGTGCATGTAGGCGAAGACCTGGCCGTCGGCGAAGTACGCGAAGCGGTCCACGACGATCTTCTCGCCGAGGGTGGCGTTGGCCTCGTCCACGAACGCCTGGACGGTCTTGCCGGGCTCGATCTCGGAAGCCATGAGGGCGTCGACGTCGGCCGGGGCGCTCTTGGCGATGTGGGCGGCCAGGGCGTCGGCGACGGTGATGAACTTCTCGCCCTTGGCGACGAAGTCCGTCTCGCACTTCAGCTCGACGATGACACCGGAGGTGTTGTCGTCGGCGATGAGGGAGGCGACGGCACCGTTCTCGGTGGTGCGGCTCTCGCGCTTGGCGACGCCCTTCAGGCCCTTGACGCGGACGATCTCGACGGCCTTCTCGAGGTTGCCCTCGGCCTCGTCGAGCGCCTTCTTGCAGTCCATCATGCCGGCGCCCGTGAGCTCGCGGAGCTTCTTGACGTCAGCGGCGGTGTAGTTCGCCATCCTTCAATCCTTCTCGTGCACTACGCCTGGCTCCGCGCCGTGCGCCGGGCAGGCTGTCCGTCTTGAGGTCACCACAGCGGCCGGGTCCCGTCCACCGGACGGGAACCGACCGTGGATCCGCCGGCACCGGCGGGGGCAGGAGCCCCCGCCGGGCCGGTGCGGCAGGTCAGGCCTGCTCGGCGTCCGCGGCCGGCTTCTCGGCCTCAGCCTCGGCCTCGGCCGGCTTCTCGGCCTCGGCGTCCGCCTTCTTCTCGCCCTCGAGCAGGTCGCGCTCCCACTCGGCGAGCGGCTCGCCGGCGGCCTTGTCGGCCTTCGCGTCACCGGTGGCGGCACCGGAGCGGGCGATGAGGCCCTCGGCGACGGCGTCGGCGATCACGCGGGTGAGCAGGGTGACGGAGCGGATCGCGTCGTCGTTGCCCGGGATCTTGTAGTCGACCTCGTCGGGGTCGCAGTTGGTGTCGAGGATGGCGACGACCGGGATGCGGAGCTTGCGCGCCTCACCGACGGCGATGTGCTCCTTCTTGGTGTCGACGACCCAGACGGCGCTCGGCACCTTCTGCATCTCGCGGATGCCGCCGAGGGTCTTCTCCAGCTTGGCCTTCTCGCGGGAGAGGACCAGGAGCTCCTTCTTGGTGAGGCCGGAGGCGGCCACGTCCTCGAAGTCGATGAGCTCGAGCTCCTTCAGGCGCTGCAGGCGCTTGTAGACGGTCGAGAAGTTGGTGAGCATGCCGCCCAGCCAGCGCTGGTTCACGTAGGGCATGCCGACACGGGTCGCCTGCTCGGCGATGGCCTCCTGGGCCTGCTTCTTCGTACCGACGAACATGATGGAGCCGCCGTGCGCGACGGTCTCCTTGACGAACTCGTAGGCGCGGTCGATGTACGACAGCGACTGGAGCAGGTCGATGATGTAGATGCCGTTGCGCTCGGTGAAGATGAAACGCTTCATCTTCGGGTTCCAACGACGGGTCTGGTGACCGAAGTGGACGCCGCTCTCCAGCAGCTCCCGCATCGTGACGACGGCCATGGCCGCGCTCCTTGAAATACTCGGTTCCACGGCGGCCGGGCGGCCGCCGCTCCTGACGCCCCGGCGCGGCCTGCCAGGGAACCCGGAAGAGATTTCGAGGTGTCGCTGGACCGAGGGACGCGTCCACCGGGATGCCGGTGGCGGGGCGTGCGAAGTCGACCCGGTGACCCGGATCGCCATGAGAAGTGTACGGGACCCGGGAAGGCCCGGGTGACGGCGTTGTCCACAACCCGCGAGTAGTCCACGGATCGGGGCCAAGAGCCCCGCGAACGCGGGATCTTCGTCACCGTGGGGTCATGCGACCGAACCGTGTGCGACGCCTTGCCGTCGGCCCGCCGCTGCCCCTGCGCGCGCTCATGACCGTGCTCATGATCGTGCTTGTGGCCCTGTTCATGAGCCCCCTCCTGGGCGGGCCCGCACGGGCGGCGGATGCCGCCCCCGACCGCGCCTGGCCGGTGCCGGGCGCCCGCGGCCTACGGCCGCTGGTGGTCCGGGCCTGGGATCCGCCCCCGTTCCCCTGGGCCGCGGGCCACCGCGGCGTCGATCTGGCGGCCGCCCCGGGCACCCCCGTGCGGGCCGCCGCCGGCGGCACGGTGGCGTTCGCCGGGGCGGTCGCCGGCCGGGGCGTGCTCTCGGTCCAGCTGGCCGGGACGGGTCCGCCGCCGCTGAGGACCACGTACGAGCCGGTACGGCCGCTTGTGCGCGAGGGGGCCGCCGTGCGGGCGGGCGAGGTGATCGGGGTGCTGGAGGCCGGGGCGCGGTCCCACTGCACCGAGGGCTGTCTGCACTGGGGGTTGCGGCAGGGGGAGACCTATCTGGATCCGCTGGGGCTGCTGCCGCCGTGGATGCTGCGGCGCGCGCCGTCACGCCTGTGGGGGTTCGGTCCCGTGCGGGCTCCGGTCAGCCCCGCACTCCCCCGAGCGCCATGGCCACGGCCGCCTCCGTGATCCGCTCCGGCTCCTCGGCCGCCCCCAGCTCGATGCGGCGGACGGCCGCGTCGACGACTCCCTGCAGGAGCATGGCCGTCAGGCGCGGCTGCTCGTGGCCGAGGGCGAGCAGCGCCTCGACGACCATCGCGATCAGTCCGCCGTGCGCGGCGCGGATCTTCTCCCGGGCGCCGGTGTCGAGCTCGCCGGCGGAGATCGCGACCACGGCCCGGTGCCGGCGGTCGCCGACGAGGGCGAGCTGCTGCCGCACATACGCCTCGATCTTCGCCTCGGGCGTGTCGGCCCGCTCCATGGCGGCCTCGACCTCGGCGGCCCAGACGGGGAAGTCGACGGCGCACAGCTCCTCGACGACGGCGGCCCGGGAGCGGAAGTACTCGTAGACCGAGGACCGCGCGAGTCCGGTGCGCTCGGCGAGGGCGGGGAAGGTCAGGGCTTCCGTCCCGCCTTCCGAGAGCAGGGCGCGGGCGGCGTCCAGCAGGGCGCCGCGCTGCATCGTCCGGTGCTCGGCCACGGAGGCCGCTCGAATCCTGGGCACGGCACCACTGTACGGACCGGGCCCGCGCGGAACGACGAGGAGGGACGATTCAGCGACCCGCCCGGGCGTCAGCGCCCGACGTCCGCGAGCTTCGCCCTGAGCTGGAGCACCGACTTGGTGTGGATCTGGCTGACCCTGCTCTCCGTGACGCCGAGGACGTGCCCGATCTCGGCGAGGGTGAGGCCCTCGTAGTAGTAGAGGGTGACCACGGTCTTCTCCCGGTCGGGGAGGGTGTTGATGGCGCGGGCCAGCAGGCGGCGCAGCTCGTGGTCCTCGGCGACCTCGACCGGGTCGTCGGCGGCGGTGTCCTCCAGGGTGTCCATGAGGCTCAGCCGGTCCCCGCCCTCGCCGCCGGAGTGCAGCAGCTCCTCCAGGGCGACCACGTTGGCCAGCGACAACTGGCTGAAGACGGCGTGCAGTTCCTCCAGGGGGATGCCCATCTCCCCGGCGACCTCGGCCTCGGAGGGCGTGCGGTGCAGCTGCGCCTCCAGGGTGGCGTAGGCGCGCTCGACGGCGCGGGCCTTCTGCCGGACCGAGCGCGGGATCCAGTCCAGCGCCCGCAGTTCGTCGATCATGGCGCCGCGGATGCGGGTGATGGCGTAGGTCTCGAACTTGATGGACCGGGCGGGGTCGAACTTCTCGATCGCGTCGATGAGGCCGAAGACCCCGGAGGAGACGAAGTCCGCCTGGTCGACGTTGGGCGGCAGCCCGACGCTGACCCGGCCGGCCACGTACTTCACCAGGGGCGAGTAGTGGAGGATCAGTTGTTCCCGCAGCCGTTCGTCGCCCGAGGCCTTGTACGACCGCCACAGCTCGTCGAGCGTCGAGGGTGCGGGAGGGCGCACGGCTCCGCGCGCTGCGGGCGGTGCCGCCGCGCGGTCGGACCCGGAGGTGTGCTGGGGCATTCGTCGTCTTGAGCCGTTCTGCTGTGACGTGGATCGGGTGGTGCGAGGGGCTGGGATCCCGTGAGCGTAGCGTGACTGAGGCGCTGCGGTGCGCGAGGAGACCCCTTCGGTAGACGCAGGGACGTTCCGCTGACCGCGTCCGCGGTGGCGGCCGCCGGGCCCTCGGCGGCCGTGCGGCGCCCGGCCTATCGGCCGCCGCGGTCATCGGCTTAACCCTTTCACCCGATCACCCCAGGTCAAGCACCGCCTCGCCGCATACCGGGATGCCGTCCGGGGGGCTTGGGGGTGACGGATGTTGACGCGGGGGCGGTGGCGGGGGTGTGGGCGGGGGCCGGCAACCGCCACTGGTCCCCCTGGCGTTCCACGAAGCCGAGGGCCTGGAGTTCATAGAGCCGCGCGACCGCGTGGTCCCTGCTCAGACAGGCGTCGCGGGCGATGCGGGAGGGGTCCGCGCCGCCCGTGCCGGGGATCGCTTCGAGCACCTTCGCGGCCGCCGGTGCGAGCAGGTCCCGGGGCACGACGGGCCCCCGGCGGGGCGGGGCGAGCTCGCCCATGCCGCCGACGAGCTCGGTGACGTCGTCGGCGTCGGTCACCAGCTCGGCGCCCTCGCGCAGCAGTTCGTGCACGCCGGCCGAGAGCCCGGAGGTGACCGGCCCGGGGACGCCCATGGTGTGCCGGCCGAGTTCGCGGGCACGGCGGGCGGTGACCAGGGAGCCGCTGCGGTACTCGGCCTCGACGACCACGGTGCCCCGCGTCAACGCGGCGATGACGCGGTTGCGGAGCACGAAGCGGCTGCGCGTGGGGTGTCCGGCGGGCGGGAGTTCGGCGAGGACGAGACCCTGCCGCGTGATCCTTTCGAGCAGTTCGGTGTGGCCGCGCGGATAGGGCACGTCGACCCCGCAGGCGAGGACTGCCATCGTGGCCCCGCCCGCCGCGAGCGCTCCCCGGTGCGCGGCCCCGTCGACCCCGTAGGCGGCGCCCGAGACCACGGCCCAGCCGCGCTCGGCGAGGCCGGCGCCGAGCAGGGCGGCGACGTGCGAGCCGTAGTCGGTGCAGGCGCGGGCGCCCACGACGGCGACGGAGCGCAGGGCCCACAGGCGGACGTCGGGGCTGCCGCGCACCCACAGGCCGAACGGGCGGGCGTCGCCCAGATCGTCGAGCTGGGTGGGCCACTCGGTGTCCCCGGGGCACAGGAAGCGGCCGCCCAGGCGGGCCAGGGTCTTGAGGTCGAGGACGGGGTCGAGGGTCTCGGCACGGGCCCGGCAGCCCGCCAGCCGCTCGGCGCGCGCCCCCTTCGGCGGCGGGCCGGCGCCGGTGAGCCCCCGCACCAGGGCGGGCGCGCCCATCTCCCGCAGCCAGCGGCCCACGGTCTCGTCGCCGGGTTCGGCCAGTCGGGTGAGGGCGGCCCGGGCGAGCCGTTCCTCGGCGCCGGGGCCGGTCATGGCCGGGCTCCGGCGAGGGGCGCCCCGCGCGGGACGCCGGTGCGCAGTTCGAGGGCCTGGTTCAGATCGCCGGCGTCGGGTCTGCCGTGCCCGGCGAGGTCTGCCACGGTCCACGCCACCCGCAGCACCCGGTCCAGCCCGCGGGCCGTCAGCAAGCCGCGCTCCATGTCCCGCTCGGCCTCCTCCAGCGCGCCGGGGGCGGGGCGCCAGCGGGTACGCAGCTCATGGCCGGGCACCTCGCTGTTGGTACGCCAGGGGGTGCCGGCGTAGCGGCCGGCGGCCCGCTCGCGGGCGGCCAGGACGCGGGCGGCGACCTCGGCGGTC
>NZ_JBFAPH010000318.1:0-7334 GCF_040675635.1 Streptomyces sp. NPDC049577 | reverse complement strand
GCAGCTGCTGCTTCTGGGCCGCTACGACGACACGGGCCGCCTGCGTCCCGTGGGCCGGACCTCGTCGCTGAAGGCGGAGGCCGCCCGGCAGCTGGCCGGACAGCTGCGTCCTGCTGGTCCTGGCCATCCGTGGGTGGGGATGCGGTTTTCGGCTGCATGGGGGAGTCGGGAGGCTCTGGATGTCGTCTTGGTGGTGCCCGAGCTCGTCGCGGAAGTTCAGGCGGATACCAGTATCGACAGCGGTACCCACCGGCACCCGCTCCGGCTGGTGCGGGTCCGTACCGATGTCACCCCGGAGGACGTCCCGCGCTTCGGTGAAGGTGCCCGGCCCTCAGCCGGCTGACGCTCCTCGTCCGCGGCTCATGGTCAAGAGGCGGGCAGCGTTCCCGCGGCCGTATCGGCTGTTTCCGCGACCAGCTGCAGCTCGGTGGCCAGGTGCACCGGCGTCTGCCCGACCCCGGCAGCGATCTGAGGGCCGAGCATGGGCGCCAGCAGCATCACGGCCGCGCTCAGGTCCCGGCATGCCCCAGCCAGCCGTCCGCCGGCCACCATGCCGGGTAGCAAGGTCTCGCAGGCTCCCGCGGTCCCGCCGGTCGTGTCCGCGAGTGCGCGGTAGGCGTGGGGAAGGCGCGCGGGCCGGTCCTCCGGCGCGCCGATGCGCAGCTGCCCGAGCGCGTAGGTGACCAGCACGTCGTCATGGGCCTGCTCGACCAACCGGTGCGCCTGGTTGAACGCTCTGACCGCCGCCTTGGCCTCGTCGTCCAGGGGGTCGTTGCCGTCGGCCGCTGCTTCCACTGCGGTGGCCATGGAGCGGGCGGCTCGGTGCAGCCGAGAGCCGGCGTGTGCCAGCGCGTGGAGGTCCATGCCCGGCACAACGGCGTCCTGCCCTTCCAGGACACCCGGCAGCACCGGAGCCGCTCGGGGGCCTCCACGGCATGGAAGGCGCCCCCGAGGCTTCGGTCGAGGCCGTGACCCCTGCCATTGAGCCGGAGTTCCCCAATTGGGGAACTCCGGCGATTTTTGAAGGTCTCGCAGGCTCCCGCGATCCCGCCGGGTCTTCTGCGGCTTGCCCCGCTGGCGCGGCGCGGGGAGGTCTACGAGGGCGGTGTTTCCTGTTGCAGTCGGTGTTGTGGCTGGCATCGGGGGCAGGGCTGGACCCCGTCTTCGGCGAGGATCAGACGCGCTTCGCTCGTGGTCAGGAGCGAAGCCGCCGCCGCCGGCCTGCGGGCAGTCCCCGCGGTGCAGCACTCCGCCGCCGGTGTCTGGCCGGCCTGGGAGGAACCGCGACCATTTCAGCTCGCGGCCCGCAGGCGTCTGGCTGCCCGGTGCGCCGCCCGGCGCCGTGCGGTCGGGTGCCGGGTGGTCGCGCTGTTGCAGTTTCCGGATCCGGGTGTCCACCTCCGCGAGCTGGTAGCGGAGGTAGGTCTGCAGGACCCGGAGGCGGTCAAGGTCCGGGGGGTAGAGATCCGGGACTTTCTCGTTCGCAAGTTCGATTCTATGCCCGGGGTCGGGGACGCCCCGGCGGGCGCCTGCTGTCCCGTGCCATCGAACCCTGAGCGTGTGCCGCCGAAGGTTGATCAGCGCCTGGCCAGGCGGTCCGCCGCTTTGGAACCGGTTGACAGGGTCCGGCGATTACCAGCCAGTCGCCCTGAATCCCTTCATCGGTCTCTTCGAGCAGGGATGATCAACTCGCTGGGCGTCCTCTACGCCCAACCGACGTACGCAATTGAGGAGTGGACATGGCTGAGCGCCAGAACGGCACCGTGAAGTGGTTCAACGATGAGAAGGGGTTCGGCTTCATTACCCCCGAAAGTGGTCCCGACCTCTTCGTACACTTCAGGGCGATCCAGGGCAGCGGGTTCAAGAGCCTGAAGGAAGGGCAGAAGGTGTCCTTCGTCGCGGTGCAGGGACAGAAGGGCATGCAGGCGGACGAGGTCATGCCGGAGGCATGAGTCTGCCGCACCAGCGCCGTCGCACAGCACGGCCGTGGCCCGGAGCCGACTCGCTCCGGGGCGACGTGCTGGCACGCAAGCTTCGATGGCACGCGCTCAAGGTTCGTTGACACAGGACACCTGCTGGTGTCCTGTCGCAGCGAAGGTTGACCGATCTCACTGAAGCTTGACCTCGCCCGAGCATGTTTCGGCGCGGTGTGCCCGCAACCCGAGCGGACCACTCGCGAGCACTCTGGGTATCTGGTTGGCTACAGCAGGGCCGCGACAGGCGCGTCCAGTGATGCCGGAGGCAGTGATGACCACAGAAGACCGAACCAACCCTGCGGCCCGGCTGGGCTTCCAGCCTGGCGAAGTCGTCCAGGAGATCGGCCATGACGACGACGTCGACCAGGAACTCCGCGAGGCCATCGAGGAGATCACCGGCCAGGCCCTGGTCGACGAGGATTACGACGACGTGGCCGACGTCGTGCTCCTGTGGTTCCGCGATGGGGACGGTGACCCCACCGATGCCTTGGTCGACGCCATCGGACGGCTCGAAGACGGCGGCGTCATCTGGTTCCTCACCCCGAAGACCGGACGGGACGGATACGTCGAACCCAGCGACATCATCGAGGCTTCACAGAGCGCCGGCCTCTCCCAGACCAAGTCCATCAGCATCAGCAAGGGCTGGACCGGCACCCGCATGGTCGCCCCCAAACGGTAACCGCCCAGACCTACGGCCAGGCCCGCTCCGCGCCACCTACACACGGCGGCGGGCCTGACGCCTCCATCAGCCCCATGCGTCAGCCTCCGGCGAGACATCCTGGCGGGCCATCAACCTTCAGTGAGATCAGTCAATCTTCGCTGAGACAGGACAGCTGGCAGGGCCGGGCCGAGAGCCCTGCCCTCGGGCGGTGCGACAGCGCCGGCCGTGTGCTGGTGGCCGCTACCGGGCGCGTGCCGTCAAGCGCTGCGCCCTGGTGCGGGCGGGCTTCGGGCAATACGGCCGTGACGTGGTTGGGCAGGCACTACGGTGCCCGGGTGGCTGACTACTCCGGTTTCATCAAGCGGCAGGTCTCCTCCCGCCTGTACCGGCCGGGCGGCACGGTGGAGACGAGGCGGGATCCGGCGGTGTGGACGCTGGCGCACCGCGGATACAGCGGCAGTGGCCGGCTGGATGTGTGGGTGTACGCCACGAAGCAGGAGGCTGCGCGAGGGCGCGAAGCTCGCGATGGCCTGCGGGTTGGACGAGGACGAGCAGGCCCGCGAGGACTTCGCCGCCGGCCGCTGGCAGCAGGTCCTCGACCGTTACGAGGACACCAGCCCCGACACCCACCTGCTGCGGGTCCAGACGGCCTTCCTCAAGTTCCCCGAGTAGGCCGGTCTCCGGCCCGGGCAGTGTCCGCGCGGGCGCCGGGCGGGGCGCTGACGGAGGCGTCCGGCGCGGGATGCTGGAAGAAGGACGCCACGACGTCCTTTCCGTGGGGAGGTGTTTCCGGATGCCGGATAAGCGGCCGCGCGGCTACCAGCCGTGGTGGCGGCCTCGTCCTCGGACGGTCGAGCTGCTGGTGGCGGTGGACCGGGTCCTGGATCGTTACGCGGCGCAGTTGCCGCTCACGATCCGCCAGGTGTGGTACTCGCTGATCTCCGACGGCGTGCTGGTGAAGGAGGAGAGGACTTACAAGCGCCTGGTCGAGGTGTTGGGCATGGCCCGCCGCTCGGGCCGGATCCCGTGGGAGGCGCTGCGCGACGACACCGAGAACACCGCCGTGCCCGTGGCCTACGCCGGCCCGGCCGACTTCCACCAGGCCCTGCTTGAGGCCGCGCGTGCCTTCCGTCTGGACCGGCAGGCCGGCCAGAGGGTGCGGCTGGAGGTGTAGTCGTCAGACGGCGGGGATGGTCAACCAGCTCGTGACCGTCGCCGACCCCTATGGCGTGCCGGTGTACTCCGGCTCGGGGTTCAACGGCCTGCCGGCCAAGCGGGCCGCCGCGCTGCGCGCCGGGGCCGACCGGCAGCGGGGGTTGCGTATCTTCGTGATCTCCGACTGGGACCCCAGCGGTGTCCACCTGTTCTCGGCGCTGGCCGAGGACGTCGCCGCGTTCGCCGCCGTGGACGCTCCGGGCGCGGACGTCGTCTTCGAGCGCCTGGCAGTCACCGAGCAGCAGATCACCGACCACGACCTGCCGACCGCACCGCGGAAGGTCACCGACCACCGCTCGTTCCCAGGCCACTCCACCACCCAGGCCGAAGCGCTCCCGCCCGACGTCCTGGCCGGCGTACTGCGCTCGGCGATCGAAGCGCACCGCGACCCGGAGGTCGAGACCGCGCTCCTGCTGCGGGAGGCCGAGGAACGGCGCGAGATCCTCGAACGCCTCCAGGGGCC
Source organism: Streptomyces sp. NPDC049577 (assembly GCF_040675635.1). Classification (NCBI taxonomy): domain Bacteria; kingdom Bacillati; phylum Actinomycetota; class Actinomycetes; order Kitasatosporales; family Streptomycetaceae; genus Streptomyces; species Streptomyces sp. NPDC049577. The sequence goes on along the minus strand of NZ_JBFAPH010000318.1, from coordinate 3,019 downwards.
AGACGGTCCCGCCCACAGGCAGGGAGCGCACCCCTGAGCGGAGAGCCCATGCCTTCGACGGCTTCTATGCCCCGTGCTGCTGGCCGCCCAGGAGGCGGCGCCTCATCCGTCACCCCCGGTCCGGACGGCACGGACGCCGTGAAGAAGATCCTCGGTGGCGTGGCCTCGATCGCTGTCGGCGTGGCGGAGCTCCGCAACCGCGGGTACGGCACTGGACACGGCCAGGCCACCGCACCCACTAACCTCGGAATCCGCCACGCCCAACTGGCCGCCAACGCGGCCATCACCTGGTGCCAGCTCATGCTCGACACCCTTGGAGACCCCGATTCCCCCTGGCGGAGAGTTCAGTGGTGTTGCACTCGCTGACACGAAGGTGCCTGGCCACCCTGTACTGACACAGGCTGGCGTTTGGCCTTGTCGGGCACTGCCACGAAACCGGCCCTTTGCAATTGGTCGCCAGCGCCGATGGATCCGTAACCTTTACCTGTGGCGGGTGGTTAGAAGGGGCGGCGCCGATCGCCGGGTTGTTCCCGAGCGTGCGGGGGGATCGTATGAGTGGGATGGCCGGTAGGCTCGTGCCGGTGACGGCCGCGGTGTTGACGGTTTCGATTCTGGCGGCCGTGAGCCGACGAGGTTCCGGGAACCGTAGGAGCCAAGCGTCGGCGCGCGGCCCCTTCTCCCGTTTCAGGCCATTGATGTTCATGTAGTCCGTATGACACCGGCTAGAAGGGAAGCGGTTGTGACGGCGCGTGCCCGGCAGGTCGCAACGCTACGGCCTCGCTACCAGCGGGACCTGGCCGACGGGGTGGAGCGGTTCCTTGGTCCGAAGCTTTCCACCTGCCCCTGGTGCGCCTCACCACGCCTCAGACGGCGTCTGCGTACCACCGACCGGATCCAGGGCAAGCCGGGGACCTTCACGCTAGATGAGTGCACCCAATGTGGGCATGTCTTCCAAAACCCCCAGCTGACTCCCGAAGGTCTGGAGTTCTACTACCGGGACCTCTACGACGGTCTGGGCGAGAAGACGGCCCAACGCCTGTTCACCTCACCCGCCCACACCAGGCTCTACCGCTCACGGGCTAAGGCGATGCGTGCTCTGTGCACGCCCGAACGCTGGCTGGACGTGGGCTTGGGCCATGGCCACTTCTGTGCCACAGCCCGCCAGCTGCTGCCCACCACCGTCTTCGAAGGTCTCGATCGGAGCGAAGGCGTCGACATCGCCAAGGACCGCGGCCGCATCACCCACGGCTACCGTGGCTCCTTCACTGACCTTGCGTCACGCCTTACCGGCCGCTACGACGTCGTCAGTATGCACCACTACCTCGAACACACCATTGACCCGCGGCAAGAGCTGATCGCGGCCCGCACGGTTCTGAGGCCTGGGGGCCACCTGCTGATCGAAGTGCCCGACCCCGAATGCCGGGCCGGCCACCGGCTCGGCCAGTGGTGGAGCCAATGGGTCCAGCCCCAGCACCTGCACTTGATGCCCCTGCGTACCCTGCGTGAGGGCGTGACCGCGGCAGGCTTCACCGTGGTGACGGCTGACCGACACGCGGCCCATCTCCCCGCCGACCTCTCCTGTGCCGCCCTGCACCTGCTCAACGCTGCCCTGCCCGCTCCCGACACGCCCTGGGCACCACGCCGACCCCGTACCACCGCCCGCTGGACCCGCGCCTTCCTGTTTGCCGCTGCCAGCCCCGCCCTGGTGATTCTCTACGCCCTCGACCTGGCCGTCGCGCCCCTCGCGCGCCGAACGGGCTGGTCTAACGCCTATCGACTGATCGCCCGGCGGGACTAACTGATCGTTTCGGAATGAGGCACCGCGTCATCCGAGGGTGACGGGCGTTTGGGATCGTGTTGGTGGAGTTTGGAGGCGGCCGGTCGTTGTGGGCGGTTCCCACAGCCAGATCGTGGACGCGGTCGACCTTCTCCTGAACCGTCCCGGGCCGGTCCGGCCGACGACCGACGTGCTTCTTGGCCAGGTTCGTCGTCCACCGCCGCGTGCCGGACACGTCGTCGACGGGCGGGCTGCCGACCGCCTCGAACCGCTCGTTCTCATCCTGGATGGACGCCAGGATCGTGTGGACTTTGTGGGAGACGCCTTCCCGGCGCCGGTCGATGGGCCAGCGGTGGGACGTGAACCGGTAGTTCAGCACCGTACTCAGCGATAACCCGATGTCGTCGGCGTAGAGCTGCAAGGACCTGCGGACACCGAACAACTCGTCCTCGTGTGCCACCGAGCCGCCGTGCGGGCGCATCGGCTCGATTTCCAGTGCGTGGTCGCCGATCGTGAACATCGCCCGCCCCATCTGGGCGACGAGTCGGCGGTCAGCGGCGACGATCTCTTCGTAACGCTTCCGGGTGACCTGACCGATGTTCTCGGACAAGCTGATCACCACCCCTCACGGGGCCGGGCGCGGCACCAAGGGCCGCCAAGGGAACCCGCGGCCCCTTGCTCCTTTCGGAGCGTCCACCTCCGCGGGATCGTCAACGACCCTCGGTGTCAACTCGGTCAGAACCGGCGGGAATTCGCCAAAAAGAGCGTTCAGATCGGCGTCACTGTGACGCTGTTCCGAACCCTTCCTGTCGCCGCCGCCAAGCCCTCGTGCGGCACTTCGGCGAGCAGTAGACCGTCCCGGCCGGATGCTCCACCCCCGGCGTCCACCGCGTCCCGCACGACGGGCACTCGGCAGCGTCCCGGGCATCCCGCAACGAGGCCACCCTCGCCCGCACCCGCCGGGCCTGATGCCACTGCCTGGAACGACACACCGCCGAGCAGAACCGGACCCGCGGACCCGCACCCGTCCGAAGCCGTTCACCACAGGCCAGGCAGTACCGGACAGGCACCCGCCCGTCACCATCGGCCACCCCACCAGGCTAGACCCGCCAGGAGATCACGTCAGCGACTTCGGAAACGGGCACTCAGAGGTCGTTTTCGCCCGATGTTTCATCCCGAGATTGGGTGTTAAGTAGCCTTCGTCGGGTCGCGCCAGGAGATGGTGTTCTCGCTGGTGAGGCG
>NZ_JBFAPH010000317.1:0-7412 GCF_040675635.1 Streptomyces sp. NPDC049577 | reverse complement strand
CCGAAGTCGGAGGTGAGGTCGAGCACCCAGACTTCACGGTTCAGCTGCCGGTAACCGTCCCTCAGGCGGTCGATGTACGGCTCGGCGAACGCGTCGAGGTCGACGGCGGCCTGGCGGGTGCGATTGTACCACCACAGGGCGACCGCGTCCCGCTCGACGAGTTCCAGGAAGCCCTGGACCAGGGCGTCCTCGGGGCTGCTGCCGGCGGCGTTGCCGTTGGAGTCGGCGCGGAGGCCGTCCGACCGGCCCTCGGCACCGGCGAAGTAGAGCATCGAGGTGGGCAGCAGCCGGTGCGTACCGCCGGTGAGGGACCACACGGGCGTCCACTCCGTCGGCCTGTTCTCGTCGAACGGCTCGCTGACGTACTGGAAGTGGGACCCCCGGGCGTTCCAGCGCACCCGGTCGCGGTACTGCCGCTCGTCGTAGAGCTGGCAGGCGTTGGGGTGCAGGGCGGCCGGGCCCAGGTCACGGTAGGTGTCCCACACCACGGGCTCGTCGCCGTGCCGGGTGCCGCTGTAGCGTTCCACCGCCTCGCACAGGGCTCCCGCCCGTGCCTCGGTCTCGGTCAGGCCCTTCCCCCCGCTCAGCGAGCGCAGTCCGGCCCGCAGTCCGGCGAGTGTGTGCGGGGCGACGGCCAGGTTGTGTCCCGAGATGTAGCTGTCGACGAATTCGGGGCTGCGCGGCGCGCGTTGGATGCCCTTGACGATTCCGGTGACCGGATCGACGAGGTGGCCGTAGCGCTGGAGTGTCTGCTCGGCGGTGAGCGACCGGTGGCCGTTGAGGATCTGCCGGGCCTTCGGCCGCGACCGGATCACGAACGGTGCGCGGACCCGGTCGCCGACCAGACCCGGGTCGCCGCACACGGCGCACTGCGGCAGCCGTGCCACCGGATGGGTGCTGACCTGGGGCTGGAGCGTGTCCATGGTGTGGACGGCGTCCTGTGCCGGATAGCGCATGCCCGCAAGCCACTTGGCCGTTTCCAGCGCCGCGAACTGCGCGGCCATCCAGCGTCCGGCCGCCAGGGCGGTGGCCGGCTTCGCCACGGGCCGGTTCAGGCCGAGGGCACGTTCCACCAGTCGCTCGGAGCGCCGGTGACCGCGCAGCCGTGCGGCCAGGCAGTGCCAGCACGGGCCGTCGTCGGACCGGAACAGCGGGCCGACCCAGGGCTCGACGCCGCCGACCTTGACGAGCAGCCAGGGCGTGCGCCGGGCCCGGTGCGCGTCGTCCACCTCGCCCAGTTCTGGCGACAGGTAGTCGTCGCACAGGACGACGGTCAGGTTCGCGTCCGCCTCGCGGTCCGCGACCCGGATGCCGCACTCGCGGAAGGCGATGAGGACCGGTTCCGGATCGACTCCGCTCAGCGCCTCGATCCACACCGAGGAGGCCGCCAGCGCGGCCGCCGCCTGCCGGCCGTCCAGCCCGGCGAGGTCCCAGTAGGCCTCGGCGGCGGGGTCGGCCGGCGTCCCCGGGCCGGCGGCCGGGGCCTCGTCGCGGTCGAATCTGAGGAGGCCGGCCCCGTCGAGCGTGAGCAGGGCCTCCTCCGCCTCGGCCGCGGTCAGGAGCGGGGCGGCCGCGCTCAGGACCTCGCGGACGCTCATGGTGCCGTCCAGCAGGGGCACCAGCACGCCCGCCTGTTCCCCGTGCAGTGCCGTCACCCCGCGGTGCGACACCAGGTAGACCGCCTCTCCCGGTACGACGGTGGGACGCAGATGCCGTTTGAAGCCCACCAGCAGCTCGCTGTCCAGCCCCGCCGTGCGCACGTCGTGTCCCCCGTGACCGCTCATGCCGCGATCTGCCCGTGGATGTCGAGCGCGTCGTGGGCGGGAAGGGCGGAGATGCCGCACCCGCAGACCGGCACGTACCCCTGCTCGGGTGCGGCGTCGAGGTTCTCGATCACCAGCCGTGGGCGGGTCGCCCGCGTGGCGGGCTGGGCCGTGGCCCCGGTGGCTCTGGTGGCGTTGCGAAAGACGTGGTTCATGACGTTCCTCCCCCGACTTCGTCATGCTCGTGTAATCGCGTGCTTGTTCGTCACTGATTCTGTTGGGGAGCGTGAGGCACGAGAAGTGCTCTTGTCATCAGCGGGGGATGAAGACTTCACACCCGGTCCCGGGAACTGTTGCGGACGCTGGTACGTACCTCGTCCCGGCGGTGGTGGTAACGGCACACGGCCACGGCCCTGACCCCCGCCGACACCGGGGGAAACACCAGGTGTTCCCGCGCCCTCGCGGGCCGGACGGTGGGTAGGCCACATGCTCGGCGGCCGTGAGTTCTTCATGCCCCCTACGGCGCCCAGCATGCCAGAAGGCCGCCTCCCTCTTCGCGAGGAGACGGCCTGACGTGCGTGTCGCCGTGCGAGCGGCGGGCGTTCAGCGTTCCTTCTGGGCCAGCCGCAGCAGGTGGTCGGCCAGGGCCTGGCCGCCGTTCGGGTCGCGGCTGATGAGGAGGACCGTGTCGTCGCCGGCGATGGTGCCGATGATCTCGTGGACGCCGGCCTGGTCGATGGCGGAGGCGAAGAACTGGGCGGCGCCCGGCGGGGTGCGCAGGACGACGAGGTTGGCCGAGGCCTCGGCGGAGATGAGCAGCTCGCCGGCGAGCCGGCCCATACGGGCCTCGGTGGCGGACTCGCCGAGGGGCGCGCGGGGGGTGCGGTCGCCGCCCTCGGAGGGGACGGCGTAGATGAGCTCGCCGCCGGTGTTGCGGATCTTCACAGCACCGAGTTCGTCGAGGTCCCGGGAGAGGGTGGCCTGGGTGACGGTGAGTCCGTCGTCGGCGAGCAGCTTGGCCAGCTGGCTCTGCGAGCGCACCGGCTGCCGGCCGAGGATGTCGACGATCCTGCGGTGACGTGCGGTACGGGTCTGCGGCACGGCCTGTCCGCCGTGGGCCGGCTCGGTCTGCTGCGCCTCGGTCATGGTCTCGTCAGTCTCCGGATCGTCGTTCCCCGTGGGCCTCGTCGGCCGCTCACGTCCCTTCCCCGGCGGTGGCGGCGTCCAGGACGGCGGGGAGCGCCCGGAGGAACGTCTCCACCTCGTCGTCCGTGACGATCAGCGGAGGGGCCAGCCGCACCACGTTCGGCGCGACCGCGTTCACCAGGAGTCCGGCATCCTGTGCAGCCTGCTGCACCGTCGGCGCGAGGGGCTCGGAAAGGACAATACCCAGCAACAGGCCCGCGCCACGGACGTGGTCGACGAGCGGATGCCGGAGCGTGGCGATTCCGTCACGCAGCAGAGTGCCCGTGCGCCTCACCCGGGCGAGGACGTCCTCCTTCGCGATCGTGTCGAGGACGGCGAGGGCCGCCGCGCAGGCGACCGGGTTGCCGCCGAAGGTGGAGCCGTGCTGTCCGGGTGTCAGCAGGTCGGCGGCGGTGCCGAAGGCCAGCGTGGCGCCGATCGGAAGGCCGCCGCCGAGGCCCTTGGCCAGGGTGACGACATCGGGCTCGACACCCTCGGCCAGGTGTGCGAACCAGTGGCCGGTGCGGCCGATACCTGTCTGGATCTCGTCCAGGACGAGCAGGGTTCCGGTCGCCCGGGTGATCTCGCGGGCGGCGGCGAGATAGCCGGCCGGCGGGACGATGACGCCGTTCTCGCCCTGGACGGGCTCCAGCACGACGAGGGCGGTCTCCTCGGTGACGGCCGCGCGGAGCGCCTCGGCGTCCCCGTACGGCACGTGGCTGACGTCGCCGGGCAGCGGCCGGAAGGGGGCCTGTTTGACGGGCTGTCCGGTGAGGGCCAGGGCGCCCATGGTGCGGCCGTGGAAGCCGCCGGAGGTGGCGACCATGCGGGTGCGGCCGGTGAGCCGCCCGATCTTGAAGGCGGCCTCGACGGCCTCGGCGCCGGAGTTGGAGAAGTAGACCCGGCCGGGGCGGCCGGCGAGCTCCAGCAGCCGCTCCGCGAGGGTGACCGGCGGTTCGGCCGTGAAGAGGTTGGAGACGTGGCCGAGGGTGGCGATCTGGTCGGAGACCGCCCGGACGACGGCGGGGTGGGCGTGGCCGAGGGCGTTGACGGCGATGCCGCCGACGAAGTCCAGGTAGCGCTTGCCGTCCGCGTCCCACACGGCGGTGCCCTCCCCGCGCACCAGGGGCAGACGCGGGGTGCCGTAGTTGTTCATGAGCGCGCCCTGCCAGCGCGCGGTCAGTCCGGCGTTGCTCACGCCTCCCCCTTCTCCGGGTCGGGCACGACCATCGTGCCGACGCCGTCGTCCGTGAAGATCTCCAAGAGGATCGAGTGCTGGACCCGTCCGTCGATCACCCGGGCGGTGCGCACGCCGTTGCGGACGGCGTGCAGGCAGCCCTGCATCTTGGGCACCATGCCGCTCGACAGTTCGGGCAGCAGCCGTTCGAGTTCGCTCGCGGTGAGCTGGCTGATGACCTCGTCGCTGTGCGGCCAGTCGGCGTACAGGCCTTCGACGTCGGTGAGCACCATCAGCGTCTCCGCACCGAGGGCGGCGGCGAGCGCGGCGGCGGCGGTGTCGGCGTTGACGTTGTAGATCCCGTCGGCGCCGCCGGCGATGGAGGAGATGACGGGGATGCGGCCGTCCTCCAGGAGGGCCGTGACGGCTCCGGTGTCGATGGCGCTGATCTCGCCGACCCGGCCGATGTCGACGCGCTCGCCGTCGAGGTGCGCGTAGTGCCGGGTGGCGGTCATCAGCCGGGCGTCCTCGCCGGTGAGGCCGACCGCGAGGGGGCCGTGCCGGTTGAGGAGTCCGACGAGCTCGCGCTGCACCTGCCCGGCGAGCACCATCCGTACGGCGTCCATCGCCTCGGGCGTGGTCACCCGCAGCCCGGCCTTGAACTCCGAGGGGATGCCCATCCGGTCGAGGTGGGCGCTGATCTGGGGGCCACCGCCGTGCACGACGACGGGCCTGAGGCCCGCGTGGCGCAGGAAGACGACGTCCTGGGCGAAGGCGGCCTTGAGCTCATCGTCGACCATGGCGTTGCCGCCGAACTTGATGACGACGGTCTTGCCGTGGTGCCGGGTCAGCCAGGGCAGGGCCTCGACGAGGGTGCGGGCCTTGGGCAGGGCGGTGTGCTTGCGGGTCGTGCCCGCCGTCCCGTCCGCCGTCATGACGAGTACGCGCTGTTCTCGTGGACGTAGTCCGCGGTCAGGTCGTTGGTCCACACGACGGCGCTCTCGGTGCCGGCCGACAGGTCGGCGGTGACCCGGACCTCCCGGTAGCGCATGTCGACGAGTTCGCGGTCCTCGCCGATGGAGCCGTCGCGGCAGACCCAGACGCCGTTGATGGCGACGTTGAGCCGGTCGGGGTCGAAGGCGGCGGAGGTGGTGCCGATCGCGGCGAGCACCCGGCCCCAGTTGGGGTCCTCGCCGTGCAGGGCGCACTTGAGGAGGTTGTTCCGGGCGATGGAGCGGGCCACCTCGACGGCGTCGTCCTCGTCGGCCGCGTTGATCACCTCGATGCGGATGTCCTTGCTCGCGCCCTCGGCGTCGCCGATGAGCTGCCGGGCGAGGTCCGCGCAGACGGCCCGTACGGCCTCGGCGAAGTCCTCCTCGGCGGGGGTGAGGCCGCTGGCGCCGGAGGCGAGGAGGAGCACGGTGTCGTTGGTGGACATGCAGCCGTCGGAGTCGGCCCGGTCGAAGGTGGTACGGGTGGCGGCGCGCAGGGCCCGGTCGAGGGCGGGGGCGTCGAGGTCGGCGTCGGTGGTGAGGACGGCGAGCATGGTGGCCAGGCCCGGGGCGAGCATGCCGGCGCCCTTGGCCATGCCGCCGACGGTCCAGCCGTCGCCTTCGGCGACGGCGGTCTTGTGCACGGTGTCGGTGGTCTTGATGGCGATGGCGGCCTTCTCGCCGCCGTGCCGGGAGAGTTCGGCGGCGGCCTTCTCGATGCCGGGCAGCAGCCGGTCCATGGGCAGCCGGACGCCGATGAGGCCGGTGGAGGCGACCGCGACCTCGGCCGCGCTGACGCCGAGGGCCTCGGCGGCCTTCTCGGCGGTGGCGTGCGTGTCCTGGAAGCCCAGCGGTCCGGTGCAGGCGTTGGCGCCGCCGGAGTTGAGGACGACGGCGGAGACCTGTCCCCCCTTGAGGACCTGCTGGGACCACAGGACGGGCGCGGCCTTGACGCGGTTGGCGGTGAAGACTCCGGCGGCGGCCAGGCGGGGGCCGCGGTTGACGACGAGGGCGAGGTCGGGGAGACCGTTCTCCTTGATGCCGGCGGCGACTCCGGCCGCCGTGAACCCCTTCGCTGCGGTGACGCTCACTGCGGCTCCTTCGTCGTCATGTCCATCGTCGTGTCCATCGTCGTGATCGTTTCGTCTTCCGTGGTGGCGCACGGGGTCAGCCGTGCCAGGAGGGTCGCGAGGATCCGGCGTACGCTCACGGCGCGACTCCGGTGGCGGGCAGCCCCAGTTCCTCGGGGAGGCCGAGGGCGACGTTCATGCTCTGCACCGCGCCGCCGGCGGTGCCCTTGGCGAGGTTGTCGATGGCGCTGACGGCGATGATCCGGCCGGCCGACTCGTCGAGGACGACCTGGACGAGGGCGGTGTTCGAGCCGTACACGGCCCCGGTGGCCGGCCAGCGCCCCTCGGGCAGCAGATGGACGAAGGGCTCCTGGGCGTACGCCTTCTCGTAGGCGGCCCGTACCGCCTCGGCGGTGACGCCGGGGCGGGCCTTCGCGCTGCAGGTGGCGAGGATGCCGCGCGGCATGGGGGCGAGGGTGGGGGTGAAGGAGACGGAGACGGGCTCGCCGGCGAGGGCGGAGAGGTTCTGCGCCATCTCGGGGGTGTGGCGGTGGGTGCCGCCGACGCCGTACGGGCTCATCGAGCCCATGACCTCGCTGCCGAGCAGGTGCGGCTTGGCCGCCTTGCCCGCGCCCGAGGTGCCGGAGGCGGCGACGATCACGGCTTCGGGCTCGGCGAGGGCGGTGGCGTAGGCAGGCAGGAGCGCGAGGGTGACGGCCGTCGGGTAGCAGCCGGGGACGGCGACGCGCGTGCTGCCGCGCAGCGCCTCGCGGGCGCCGGGCAGTTCGGGCAGTCCGTAGGGCCAGGTGCCGGCGTGCGGGGTGCCGTAGAACCGCTCCCACTCCCCCGCGTCCCGCAGCCGGAAGTCGGCTCCGCAGTCGATGACCAGGGTCTGCTCGCCGAGCGCGGCCGCGACGGCGGCGGACCGGCCGTGCGGCAGGGCGAGGAAGACGACGTCGTGCCCGGCGAGCGCCTCGGGGGTGGTCGGCGCGAGGATCCGGTCGGCGAGCGCGGGCAGCTGGGGCTGCAGCGCGCCCAGCGCCTGGCCGGCGTTGGAGTTCCCGGTCAGCGCCCCGATGCGGACCCCGGGGTGGCCGAGGAGCAGGCGCAGGACTTCCCCGCCCGCGTATCCGCTGGCTCCCGCCACTGCCGCTCGTATGGCCGTCATCGCTTCCTCCATCCACTGATGGCATGACTATACGGAGAACGGCAGCTTTATGCAATG
>NZ_JBFAPH010000316.1:0-7418 GCF_040675635.1 Streptomyces sp. NPDC049577 | reverse complement strand
CGGGTTGAGGTCACCGCCGTGCAGGCCGGCCCGCTGCCGACCGCCGCCGGGATCAGCCTGGTCGCCGAGCGGTCGCTGGCGGAGGTGAGCCCGGGCGTCGACACCCTGCTGGTGGCCGGCGCCATGGACAGTGCTGGCGGCCGGTATCAGGCCGTCGTCGACCCTGAGGTCGTCGGATGGCTGACCACCGCGGCTCCGGCCGCACGGCGCGTCGGCGGCGTGTGCGCCGGCGTCCACGTGCTCGCCGAGGCCGGACTTCTCACCGGCCTGCCCGCCACCACGCACTGGCTCACCGCCGGCCAACTGGCCGCCCAGCACCCGGATATCACGGTCGACCCGGATCCGATCTTCATCCGCGCAGGGCGGATCTGGACCTGCGCGGGCGTGACCGCCGCCCTGGACCTCGCCCTCGCCATGGTGGCAGAGGACCACGGACCGGCGATCGCCCTCGACGCCGCCCGCGCCATGGTCATGTACGTCAAACGCCCCGGCGGACAGACCCAGTTCAGCGTGCCGCTCTCTCTCCAGGCGAGCGCCGACGACCGCATCGACGAACTCCGCCGCTGGATCGACGACAACCTCGCCCAGCGGATCCCGGTCGAGGCCATGGCCGCCCGCATGAACCTGAGCGTGCGCCACTTCGCCCGGGTCTTCCGCGACTGCACCGGCCGCACCCCAGCCGACTACTTGGAGGCGGTCCGGGTGGAGGCGGCCCGCCGCCTCCTGGAGGAGTCCGCACGCAGCCTGCCCGAGATCGCGGCCGCCAGCGGACTCGGGTCGGTCGAGACCCTGCACCGGGCCTTCCGCCGCCGCCTGGGCGCCACCCCTGCCGAGTACCGCCGCCGGTTCCGCCCTCACGCCACCGCCCGCTGAACCGCCGACCGCAGCCGCGGTCGCCCACCCGTACACCGCCGTTCGTGAAGGAGCACCCTCGTGTCTTGTACCAAGGTTGTCCCGATCCCTGTCCTGGGCCGGCGAGCCGTCAACGCCTACCTGCTGCTCGGCCGCCACCCGATCATCGTCGACGCCGGAACCCCCGGGAGCGGCCGGCGCATCACCGAACAGGTCGCCGCCCACGGCGTCGACCCGAAGGACGTCCGCCTCATCGTCGTCACCCACGGCCACATCGACCACTTCGGCTCCGCCGCCGAACTGCGCCGTCTCACGGGCGCGCCGATCACCGCTCACGCCGCCGACCTGGGTCCCTATCGCACCGGCCAGGTCCGCGAACCGTACCTGCCCACCGGCCCGATGGGACGGCTCATGGCCCGCAACGCGAAACTCCGCGAACAGGCGGAACCATTCGAACCCGACCTCGTCGTCCGGGGCGTGACCGACCTCGCGGAGTTCGGCGCCGACGCCCGTATCATCCCCACCCCCGGCCACACCGCAGGCTCCGTCTCCGTCCTCACCGACGACGGCGACCTGGTGGCCGGCGATCTCATCGCGAACTCCTTCATGGGCCTGATCAAGGGCCGCCCCGCCAACCCGCCCTTCCACGACGACCCGCTCGCCAACCTCGGCAGCCTCCGCGCGATGCTCGACCTCAAGCCCACCCGGATCCACGTCGGCCACGGCACACCTCTCGACCCGGCCCGGGCGGACCGCTGGGCGACGGCGGAACAACGCAGGCTGGCTCGCCGAGCAGCCCGGGGAAAGCTACGGGTAAGGGCCCAGGAGCCGGACGAGGAACCAACCCGAGCCCCCGAGCGCGCCTGACCCTGACCTCCCCCGAGCCAGGGCCGGGTAGCGGGCTTCGCAGTGCTGCACGCGCCACGGAGACGGTCGGCCAGCCTTCATCGGCTACGCCCGGGTATCAACCAGCGGGAAGAAGCTCGGCCACCCGATCGACGCCCTCACCGCCGCCGGGTGCCGGCGGATCTTCGCCACCAAGAAGTCCGGCAAGGACGACCTCCGGCCCGAGCTCAAGGCGTGCCACGTGTTCCTCGCCGCCGGCGACACCCTGGTGGTCCCCGCGCTGGACCGCTACGGCCGCTCGCCGAACGCCTGGTGAACCATGACCGGCGTTTGCTGCGGCGCCGCGGATATCGGCTTCTCTCGCTGCACGAGCGTCTGGACACCACCACCCCAGGCGGCCAGCTGGTCTGCCACGTCTTCGCCGCGCTCGACGAGTTCATCCGGGAGCTGATCATCTCCGGCACCCGCGAAGGCCTGGACGCCGCCCGCGTCGGCGGCCGGCCCACCGTCGCCACCCTCGGGACCATCCGGGCCGCCCGTGACATGCTGCCCAACCCCGAGAACGCGATCGCCTCGATTGCCAAGCTTCTCGGCGTAAGCCCCGGCACCCTCTACAACCACATCCCCGACCCGCAGGGGCTCCGCACCTCCGGGCGCATTCCGAAGCGCCTCATCGCCGGCTGACCGCTACCGCAGAGATCCGGTCCGACCAGCTTCAGAGGCGGCTCGTGCTGGGCGGTCGAATTCTTCACGGATGCGCTGGACCTCGGGCCTGACCGTACATCCCCGGGCGTAGTCGTTGATCAACCCCAGGGCTTGCATGAACGCGAACACCGTGGTCGGCCCGCCGGACTTCCAGCCCCGCTTCCTCAAATCCTTCGACAGAGCGAGTCATGCCCGAGCCGAAGCCCAGTTCCTTGGGCAGGTACTCCCACTGGATCCCGGTGTGCAGGACGTACAGGATCCCGCACAGCACGTCCCGGTGGGGCAACGGCTCGCGGCCTGGGTAGCGGAAGCGCCGCTCCCGCTGCGGCAGCAGCGGCTCAAAGCGATCCCACAGCGCGTCCCGCACGATCCACGGCGACGTCCCCACACCGGACCGAACGCTCGGCTGCCGTCTCGGACACGGCCACCAGCACCGATTCACTTCATTGTGTTAGCCGTTGTCAGAGCGCCTGACAGAAAGCCTGGTCGTAGCCATACCCCCTTCCTGGCCGGCTCGTTGAACGAGCCGTGGCGAAGGGGAATGGTCCTCCGTGGATGGTGCCGGATGACCTGTGGGGGCGGATCGAGCCGTTGCTGCCGGTCAGGCAGCGGCGTCCGCGCCATCCCGGCCGGCTGCCACTGGACGACCGTGGTGGCCTGCAGGGCATCCTGTTCGTGCTGCACACCGGGATCCAGTGGGAGTGGCTGCCGCAGGAGTTCGGCGTCGGGCCCGGGATGACGTGCCGGCGCCGGCTGCGGGACTGGCACGAGGCCGGGGTGCGGGACCGGCCGTACCAGGTGCGGCTGACCGAGCTGCACCGTGCCGGGAAGCTGGACTGGTCCCGGGGCGGTGATCGACGGCTCCCACCACCAGGTCCGTCGGGGCGGCCCAAAACCGGGCCGAGCCCGGTCGACCGTGCCCGGCCCGGCTCGAAGCATCACGTCATCACGGACGCAGGCGGCACCCCGCTCGCCATCACCCCGACCGGTGGCAACCGCCACGACATCACCCAGCTGCTGCCCCTGCTCGACGCGATCCCGCGGATCCGCGGAGTGACCGGTCACCCCCGTCACCGGCCGCGGCAGTTGTTCGCCCACCGGGACTGCGACTTCGACAAGTACCGTCGGCTCCTGTGAAAGCGCGGCATCAAGCCGGTCATCGCCCGACGCGGAGTTCCGCACGGCTCCGGCCCGGGCTCGGTCCGCTGGGTAGTCGAGCGAACGAACGCGTGGCTCTACGGCTTCCGACGGCCACGGATCCGCTGGGAGATCCGCGACGACACCCGCGAGGCGTTTCTGAAGCTCGCCTGCTGTGTGATCACCTACAGGCGAGTCCAGGCATTGTGTCAGCTCCTCTTTGGTCTGCCGCTCCACCGCCTGCGCGAAGGCCGGCTCCACATGTCGCGCCGGTGTTTGACCGGTGCGTGGCGGGCGCCTGGTGAAAGCCCGATATCGCGCCCGTACAGGGCCGGACCCTGCTGCTCGACACCCGCTGACAGACCTGCCCGCGGCTGCTCTGTCAGCCCGGCACCGAGAGCGGGGCGTCACGGCGGCCGCAGCGGCGCGCACCGTGTCGGTCGGGGAGTCGTGAACCTCCACGTCCGACCGGGCGTACCGAAGCTGTTCGACGACATCGAGGCGGCGGGGATATTCCGGGCGCGCGCTGCGTGGAGAGCATCCAGCCGATCGCTGCCGGGTGGCCACAGGGTCGCCCAGGGGGTTGGTGGTGACCGGCCAGATGCCCCTGGGGCGGCAGACCGGCGCCTGGTCGAACGTTTTTCAGTCACATATCTATCGCCTGGGCTGAATCCGGTGCCATCCTGATCGCCCGCGGGCAATGTGATCTTCCGTCTCCCCCAGGCGAGGTCACCCCCGTGGTCGGCCCGCCTACGGACACCTCCTCCGGGTGGGGCCGCGTCGCACCTCCCGGCTCCCCACGGGAGGCCCGACGCGCGCCCCCGGACTGCCGACTCCGCTGTGGGCAAGGGCTGGACTCCCCCATTGGGGAGTCCACCACCAAACCCTTGTCCGGCCTGGGCAGGGCCACCCCGACGGCAACCACACGCTGCCGAGTGATTGCCCCGCAATCATCGCCGAGCTGGTTCGCGCCCAGCTGTTGATCCGCTCCGTGAACCGGCGAATCAGCAGCGAAACCTCCACGACGCGATTCACCCCCTCCAGCCCCACGCGGTCCGCCCCAACTGCGGTGGGCTGCGCCTTGCACCGGCCCTCTCGGCACGAGCCCGACGCAGGGCAGCCGGCTCGGTCGCGGCGGCCTGGTGGTGGCGATGGACACGGGCCTGCGATCGGGGCCGGCGCATCGCCGGTCGCCGCTTTGGGCTCGGGGAACGCGCGACGGCTCAGCTCCCGCATTGCGGCGGTCTGCCGTTGCACGGCTTCCGCGATGGCCTGGTCCACGCGGCGCCGCGGAGCCGCTGCCTGGTGCGCGGCGAGCGCGCGGCGGTAGCCGTCGCAGGCGTTCTCCCGGGTGCGCACCGGCCCGCAGGCAGCGGTGGCGGGCGCCGGACTGGTGTCGGCCGGCTCGGGCTCGGGCACGGTGCCGGGCAGCAGAATCCGTCATTATCTTCGACTACCTCGCCGACGCGGAGCTGCGCCGCGAGATCAACGACGGACTCCAGGCTATGGGGAACTGGAGCTCCGGTAACCACGACCTGTTCTACGGCAAGGATGGCGACCGGCTCCGTCGTCCGGTCCGGATGCCAGGACCGTGTTCAGCCTGCGTCTCAGGTAGCCCCGTTCGGGTTCGGTGCCGGCCAGGTGGAGCGCTTCCCGGTAGGCCGTGGCAGCCTCGGGCAGCCGACCGAGCCGGTGCAGCAGGTCCGCCCGGACGGCCGGGTAGGGGTGGTAGCGGCGCAGTGCCTGCTCGTCGGCCATCTCGTCGAGCAGGGCCAGGCCTGCCTGCGGTCCGTCGCGCATCGCCACCGCCACCGCCCGGTTCAGGGCGACGATGGGGGACGGGGTGAGCTGGAGCAGCACGTCGTAGAGTGCTACGACCTGTGGCCAGTCGGTGGTCGCGAGGTCGGCCGCCTCGTTGTGGAGGGCGGCGATGGCGGCCTGCACCCCGTACGGGCCGGGAGGTCCGCCGGTCAACGCGGAGACCACCAGGCCGCTTCCTTCCTCGATCATCGTGTGGTCCCAGCGGCTGCGGTCCTGGTCGTCGAGCAGCACGAGCTCACCGTCCGGGCCGGTCCGGGCCTCGTGTCGCGCGTGGATGAGCAGCATGAGCCCGAGGAGGCCGGCGACTTCACGCTCGGCGGGCATCAAGTGGCGCAGGATCCGCGCCAGCCGGATGGCCTCCTCCGCGAGGTCGAGCCGCTGCAACCGTGGGCCCGAGCTGGCCGCGTACCCCTCGGTGAAGATCGAATAGATGACCTGGAGCATCCCGGGCAGACGCTCCGGCAGCTCGTCGGCGCCGGGCACGCGAAACGGGATACGGGCCTCGCGGATCTTCTTCTTCGCCCGCACGATCCGCTGGGCCATCGTCGCGGGAGAGACGAGAAAGGCTCGCGCTACCTCGGGCGTTGTGAACCCGGCCAGGCAACGCAGGGTCAGCGCCGTGCGGTCCTCGGCCGCCAGGGCAGGGTGGGCGCAGGTGAAGAACAGCTGCAACCGCTCGTCGGGCAGGCCGCCGTCGACGTCCGCGGGCGGGGCGGGATCGGCCCGGTCCGCCTCCACCTGCAGAAAGGCGAGGCGAGCGGCGTATGCCTGATCACGCCGCAGGCGGTCGACGGCCTTGCGCCGCGCCGTGGTCAACAGCCAGGCTCCGGGCCTTGCCGGAACGCCCCCGACCGGCCAGTGCACCAGAGCCGCCTCCACGGCCTCGGAGGCAACCTCCTCGGCCAGGTCGAGATCGCCGAAGCGGCGGACGAGGGAAGCCAGCAGCCGACCGTGCTCCTCACGGAACACCGACTCCACGGACGACCGGACCGGCGACGGGTGGGGTGACTCGATGGGCATGTCGGACCCGGCGACTCCCTCGTCCTCCACCGTCAGGCCCCGAACTCGGCGATCGGACGGACGACAACCGATCCGCTGCCTCGCGCGCCGGGACAGCGGGCAGCCCAGTCGAGTGCGACGTCCAGATCCGGTACGTCGATGACATAGAAGCCGCCGAGGACCTCGCGGGTCTCGGCGAACGGCCCGTCGGTGACGGTCCGCCTGCCGTCCTGGCCGACCCGTACCGTGGTGGAAGTGACCAGATCAGCCAGCGACTCCCCGGAAACCCAGATCCCCGCGTCCTTCACTTCCTTGTCGTAGACCACCCAGTCCTCGACGCTGCACTCGGCGGCCGCGCCCTTCTCGTCGATCGCGGCGGCATTGATCAGCAGCATGTACTTCACGGTCCGACTCCTGTCAGGTCCTGTTGTGCCCTCGCACGGCGGGTCGCCGTACACCATGACGACGAACGGAACGCGGTCAGATCGACACCTCCCCGAAGATTTTCTCCGGGACGAGTCCGGCAGCCACGCCTTCCTGGTTCCAGCGAGCCCCTCTGCGGCAGCTTCGGAGACAGAGCCGGGACAGCGATAGTCACAAGCGGTCCGGATCACCGCTTGGTACAGCCGCTGCTCGGCCTCGGCGTGCCGCTCCGCTCGGAGGACCGTCACCAGGGTATGGACTTCGGCCCCGCGTTGACGGACACCCAGACCTGACACCACCCGACAACAGCCGCCCGGCCAGGGCGCGCATCGAAAGTGGATCTTGAAAACGAGATGATCTTGACTCGTGGGACCCTGCTGCGGCGCGGGATCGGCCGCACCATCCCGGACAGGGCCGATCAGTCGCGCCATCGCACGAAACGCGGCTCACGCGGCGCCCGGCCGCCGAAGTTCGACCCGCAGGCCTACAAGGCTCGGCACGCAGCCGAGTGCGACATCAACCACCTCAAGAGGCACCGCGCCGTGGCCACGAGGTACGACAAACTCGCGGTCCGCTACCAGGCGACCGTCCTCGTGGCGGCCATCAACGAATGGCTGTGACCAGCGCATTCAATA
>NZ_JBFAPH010000315.1:0-7428 GCF_040675635.1 Streptomyces sp. NPDC049577 | reverse complement strand
CCCGACGAGACGCCGTTCTGCCGCCGCTGCGTCGACCGGTGCCACGAATCCAGCGACTAGGTTCTCCACCTGCCGGACCAGGCCGTGCGTCGCCGTGACGTCGACCAGGCCGATGCCGCGCTCGAAGAGCAGCCGCGCCGGATGGGCCGTCCCCGGCGGCGGCTCCGCGGTGAGCACGGCCAGCGAGACGCCGTCCAGCGCCCGTTCCAGGGAGGCGGTATCGGCCAGATCGGCCCGCGCCGCGAGCAGGGCCCCGCCGCTCCCGGCCGCGCACCGCGCCGCCCGCTCGCCGTCCCGGCCGGCCACCACCACCCGGCCGGGCATCCGGCGCGCCAGCTGCCGGGCCGTCACCTGCCCGACGGCGCCGTACCCGCCGAGGACCAGTACGCGGCCGTTACGCCGCGGTTTCGGTTGTGTCATGGCCTCATGAAATCAGCGCCAAAGGTCGGCGATCAACCGGACCAGTTAAATCCACGTGAAAATCAGCGGAGGTCGCAGCCCGTTTATCGGCCGTTTACGCGGAATGAATAAGCTCACCGGACAGGGGTGGCCGGATGCTGCCTCCGGTTACGTGACGCTCGCCACCTGATCCACTATTGAACCGGCTTGACCGTGTCAATGTGAATCATGAATGATGGCATCTGCAAGCGAACACGGAACCTGCACCGATTGCTTGACACGGGGGGCTCGACATGTGGGTCGCATTCTCACGACATCGTTGTTGACCAGCGCGCCACGACTCCGGCGCGCCGCCCCCGCCAGGGGCCGGAACCGCCCGCCCGACGCTCGCCCGGGCCTGTTTTTCGCTGATCAGACGCCTGTGCCGCCCATGCCGCGGACCGCCCCGCAATGATTCCGGGGCCTCTTCGCATTCCCGGCCGCTCTTGATCAGAAAATCATTCCACGATCGGTCGAACGAAGGAAAAAAGACGTGCCCAGCAGCCCGTCATCCGGATTAGGACACCGTTTCCTGATTCTTTCCATCGGCAAGCACCCGGCCTTTCACACGGCCGTCGCCCGCGCCCTCGCCGACCTGGCGGAAGGCTCCCGCAGGCACTTGTCCGGCGACGCGAACGGCGTCCATCCGCCGCCCGCCACCACACCCGGGGACCGACCGGGAAACCGGTCCGGAAACCGACCGGGGGACCGGCCGGAAAAAATCCCCCGCGCCTATGGGCGCACCCTCGCCACCGCCCGGCGATTCCTCGACCGCGCCCTCCCCGAGGCGGAGTTCCACCTGGTCACCGCCGAAACCCCCGCGGCCGCCGCCCGCGCCCTGCACCACCTCGTCCCGGCCCCGCCCGGCACGGCCTCCGTCCCGCTCGTCCTGCTCGACGCCGACGGCAGCGGACTGAACACCGACCCCTTCGACCGCTCGGTCGCCGACGCCCTGGCCGGTCTCGCCGAGGACCTCCCCGAGGCCCTGCGCGACGGCCCGTCCCCCCACGACGTCCTCGTCTACGGGGACCCGGCCCGCGAGACGGCCGGCGGCGCGGACACCGTGCGGGTCCGCGTGGCCCGCCCCTACATCCTGCGCGCCCGCCCCGCAGAGGACTGGGTGCTCTCCGCCGACGTCGTCTGCGCCCTCACCGACCACGTGCAGCTCCGGCACTCGGGCTCCGCGCTGCGCGCCGCCAGCCGGACCGGCACCTCCGCCCTCGCCACCGCCCTGCACGGCTTCCTCACCCGGCAGCCCGGCGCCGGCGCCCCCTGGGGACTGCACTACTACACCGGCTCGGTCGTCTCCGGCACGATCGCCGACCTCGACCGGCTCGCCGGCACCACCGGCAACCCGGTCCTGCGCGCCCCCAGCGAACACGGCCTGGCCTGCGGCGCGCTGGCCCGCTGGCAGCTCGACCGGGCCCCCTTCCTCATCGTCGTCACCAGCGGTATGGCCGACGAGTTCCGCGGCACGCTCGCCAACCTGCGCGACGCCCGCGCCCGCGGCTTCATCCTCTGCGCCGACACGCCGCCCGGCGCCTGGTACCCCTTCCAGGGCACCGTCCACGCAGCCGAGGACTCCCGCGCCGTCCTCGCCGCGAAGGGTGTGCCGTACGTCTACCTCGACGATCCCGACCGCCTCGCCGACGACCTCGACCGCGCGTACACCGCCTACCACGCCGGACGCGGACCCGTCTTCCTCCTCGCCACCCCCGCCGTCCTCGACACCGCCGTCACGGCCACGACCCTCCCGGCGGACGCCCCGCCCCGCACCGCCGCACTCCGCGTCGACGAGAGCGCCCTGGAACCCGTACGCCGCCTCGTCAACTCCGGACCCGCCCGGCTGCTGTGGCAGTGCGGCCCCCTCGACAGCGAGGAGACCGCCCTCGTCCACGACATCGCCGCCCGGGCCGGCATCGCCCTCGCCGACTCCCTGACCCGCCCCGGCAGCGTCGCCAAGTACCGCGACGGACAGGTCGTCGACGCCTACCTGGGCACCCTCGGCATGTACGCCTTCTCCGCCCGCGTCCACGACTTCCTGCACCGGGACGGCCGGCTGCGCCCGCCCGCCGAGCAGGCGCTGTTCTTCCTGAACAGCCGCATCGCCGAGGCCGCCACCCCCTTCTCGCCCCGCGCCCTGGCCCGCCGGCTGCGCATCGTGCAGATCACGCGCGAACGCGAGCACCTCGCGCCCTTCACCGACCACCCCGTGCACGCCGACGCGTGCGCCTTCCTCACCGCCCTGCGCGAGACCCTCGACGTCGACCCCGCCGTGCTCGCCGACCGCCGCGCGGCCATCGCCGCCACCCGGGAGAGCACCTCCGACGTCATCCACGACCTCCCCGTCCTGCCGATGAGCGCCAACTACTTCTTCCAGCGCCTCGGCACGGTCCTCGAGGACCTCATCACCACCACCGGCTACACCTACACCGGCGTCTACGACGTCGGACGCGGCGGCCTCTCCGCCATCCGCAACCTGCCCCGCACCGGCCCCGGCTTCTCCGGCTGGTACGGCCGCGCCCTCATGGGCGACGCCCTCCAGGCCGTTCCGGCCCTCGCCCTCACCCGCGACGACAACGTCCTCGCCTTCATCGGCGACGGCGCCACCGCGCTCGTCCCCGACATCCTGCCCACCCTCGTCCAGCAGGCGTCCCTCCACGGCCGGCCCCCGCGCCGCAACCTCACCGTCTTCCGGCTCATCGACGGCGGCCACTCCGTCATCCGCACCTACCGCGAAGGCCGGGCCGGGGCGCACAACGACCGGCAGACCCAGGTGCTGCACCTGCTGGAACCGGAGTGGACCCGCACCTACGGCGACCTCACCGTCCGCCACCGGCACGTCCACGACGCCGCCGAGGCCGACCTGCGCGGCTGGCTCCGCGAGGAGGGCACCGTCACCGTCTGCTCCGTCCTGCTCTCCCACAACAACGAGGGCGACGGACTGAGCCTGCTGTCCTCCCTCGGCTGGCAGCGCGACGAACTCCCCGACCTGGCCTTCACCATGACCCGTCCGGCCCGCTGACCACCCGCACCGACGGCCCACCCGCACCCGACGTCCGGAAAGGCACCGCCTTGCCCACCACCACCTTCGGCTTCCTCGCCCACCCCATCAGCGCCGGACACCGCAACCAGGTCCGCGGCCTCGACCTCCTCGGCCGGCTCCTCGACGACCACCGCGGCACACCACCCCCGGCGGCGGCACGCCACCACGTGCCCCTGCCCATGCTCACGTCCGTCACCTCGGCCACCGGCGACACCTGCTCCGGCGAGGTCCGCTATCTGCCCTACACCGCGCCCGAGCTGTTACGCCGCCCCACGACCGCTCGCGACATGGTCGCCGCCGAGGTCACCGCCCTGCGCGAGGAGGCCGGGGCCGAACTCGTCGGCCTCGGCGGCGCCACCTCCATCGTCGGCGACCGCGGCCTGTGGACCGCCCGGCAGGTCGGCATCCCCGTCACCAGCGGCAACTCGCTGACCGTCCACGCCGCCCACCAGGAACTCCTGCACATCGTCCGGCTCCTGGAGCTCGACCCCGGCACCACCCGGGTCGCCGTCGTCGGCTACCCCGGCTCCATCGGCCTGGCCCTGGCCCGCCTGCTGCTCGACGACGGCTTCCTCCTCGACCTGGTCCGCCGCCGCGGCAACCGCAGCACCGCCGGACTGCTCGGCTACCTCGACCCCGCCCACCACGAACGGGTCCGGCTCACCGACGACATCGCCGGCTGCCCGCCGGAGACCCGGCTCTTCGTCACCGCCTCCTCCGTCGGCGGGCTCGTCGACGCCGACGCGCTGCGCCCCGGCTCCGTCGTCGTCGACGTGGCCCTGCCCCGCGACGTGACCCGGCCGCCGCGCCCCGGCTCCGACGTCGTCGTCATCGACGGCGGACTGGTCAGCGCCACCGACGCCGTCACCGTCGGCGACGGCTCACTGCCCGGCCCCACCCAGCAGCTCAACGGCTGCCTCGCCGAAACGGTCGTCCTCGCCCTCGAAGGCCGCCCCGAGTCCTACTCCCTCGGCCGGGAACTCGACCTCGACCGGATCCGGACCATCGGCCGGCTGGCCGCCCGGCACGGCTTCCTGCCCACCCCCCTCGCCTCCTTCGGCCGCACCGTCCCGGACGCGGACATCGCGCGGCTGCGGCCCCACCACGCCGGGCGCCCGCGCACGGACCGGGCCCGTGGTGAGGACGTGGCCGCCCTCACCACCCGGCGCTTCGCCGAGCGCGTCAACCCGCCCATGGCCCGGCTGTTCGCCGCCCACGGCCTGGACCGCGTCTTCACCAGCGGCCGCGGCACCACCCTCACCACCGCCGACGGCACCGACTACCTCGACTTCATCGCCGGCTACGGCTGCCTCAACCTCGGCCACAACCACCCCGGGGTCACCGCCCGGCTGCGCGGCTTCCTGGACGACTCCTCGCCCACCTTCGTGCAGTACGTCTCCATGCCCGTCCAGACCGCCGAACTCGCCGAGCGGCTCAGCGATCTGGCCCCCGGCCGGCTCGAACGCGTCTTCTTCGGCAACTCCGGCACCGAGGCCGTCGAGGCGGCCCTCAAGCTCGCCCGCGCCGGCACCGGCCGCACCCGTCTCGTCCACGCCGACGACGGCTACCACGGCAAGACCCTCGGCGCCCTGTCCGTGACCGGCCGCGACAGCCACCGCACGCCCTTCGGCCCGCTGCTGCCCGACACCGTCTCCGTGCCCTTCGGCGACCTGCCCGCACTGGAACGGGCCATCGAGGGCGCGGCCGCCTTCATCGTCGAACCCGTACAGGGCGAGGGCGGCGTGATCCTGCCGCCCGACGGCTATCTGCGCGCCGCCCGCGAACTGTGCCGCAAGGCCGGCGCCGCCTTCGTCCTCGACGAGATCCAGACCGGCCTCGGCCGCACCGGCGCCCTCTTCGCCGCCGACCACGACGACCTCGACCCCGACGTCCTCTGCGTCGCCAAGTCCCTCTCCGGCGGCCTCGTCCCCATCTCCGCCACCCTGTGCCGGGCCGATCTGTGGGACGCCGCCTACGGCACCACCAACCGCGCCATGCTGCACTCCTCCACGTTCGGCGGCGGCAACTTCGCGGCCGCCGCCGGCCTCGCCACCCTGGACGTCCTGGCGACCCAGGACCTCCCCGGCCACGCCCGCAAGGTCGGCGACCACCTGCGCGCACGGCTGCACGAGGCCACCGCGCCGTACGGCTTCGTCAAGGAGGTCCGCGGCCTCGGCCTGATGACCGCCATCGAGTTCGACGGCGACTTCTCCGGCGCCGCCGAGGCCCTCGCCGGGGAACTGCTCACCCGGCTGCCGGGCGACCTGCACGCGCTCGCCGACTGGCTGCCCGACGACCTGCGCGGCGCCCTCGCGGGCGTCGGGCGCGCGGTGGAGTCCACGCTCGGCGACCTGATGTGCCTGCGGTTCGTCGGCAGCCTGGCGCGCGACCACCGGATCCTCACCTTCGTGACCGCCAACCACAACCGGGTCCTGCGCATCCAGCCGCCGCTCATCCTCACGACGGCGGAGGCGGATCGTTTCGCCGACAGCGTGGCGGCGGTCTGCGAGGGGCTCGCCCTGCACGCCGACCTGGACGCCTGGCGCCGCCCGGCGACGGCGTGACACACCCGACGCGCCTTCCGATGAAGAACCCGATGAAACCCGATGAAACCCGATGAAAAGGAACCCCTCATGACGCACAGCACCGTCGAACAGCAGATCACCGACTTCCTCGTGGACCGGCTCGGACTGCTCCCGGAGGAGGTCACCCCAAAGGCCCGGCTCAAGGAGGACCTGGGGCTCGACTCGCTCGACATGGTGGAGTTGGTGACCATCGTGGAGAGCCGGCTGGGCCTGACCGTGGACGACACCACGGCCGAGTCCCTGCGCTCGCTGGGCGACGTGGTCGCCTACATAGAGACCCAGGAACCGGCGGGCTCCTCCGCGGAGGTAGGGGCGTGAGCGGCCGCCGCGTCGTCGTCACCGGGCTCGGCCCGGTGACGTCCGTGGGCGTCGGGGCCAAACGCTTCCACGTCGGTCAGACCGAGGGTCGCAGCGGCGTCCGCCCGATCAGCCGCTTCGACGCCGCCGACCTGCCGGTCCGCATCGCCGCCGAGGTCGACCTGCCGGAGGAGCTCCAGCTCTCCCGCCGCGACAGCCGGGCCACCGACCGCAGCACCCAGCTGGCCGCCGTCGCCGCCGATCTGGCCCTGGCCGACAGCGGCCTCGACCTCCAGGCCGAGGACCGCGACCGGATCGGCGTCGTCATCGGCTGCGGCGCCGGCGGCACGGAGACCACCGAGCACAATCTGCGTACCTCCTTCGAACGGGGCGTCGGCGGGCTCTCCGCCCGCTTCATCCCGTCCTCCATGGTCAACAGCCCGGCCGCATGGATCACCATCCGGTACGGCCTGACCGGTCCCAGCAGCGCGTCCGTCACCGCCTGCGCCTCCGGCGCGGACTCGCTCGTCGCCGCCCACCAGATGATCAGCGGCGGCGAGGCCGACGTGGTCCTCGCCGGCGGCACGGAGGCCCCGCTGGCCTCCCGCATGGTCGCCGGCTTCGCGAAGATGCGCGCCCTCTCCACGCGCAACGACGACCCCGGCCGCGCCAGCCGCCCCTTCGACGCCGGCCGCGACGGCTTCGTCCTCGGCGAGGGCGCCGCCGTCCTCGTCCTGGAGTCCGCCGAACACGCCGCCGCCCGGGGCGCCGTGCCCCTGGCCGAGTTCCGCGGCTACGGCCGTTCCTCCGACGCCCACCACGTCACCGCCCCGCGACCGGACGGCTCGGGAGCGGCCCGCGCCCTCACCGCGGCACTGCGGTCGGCCGGTCTCGCGCCCGGGGACGTCGGTTACGTCAACGCCCACGGCACGGGGACGACCTTCAACGACGCGGCGGAGGCGAAGGCCGGGCCTTGGTCGCGTAGACGTCCACGTACTCCTGGCCGGACAGCCGCATCACCTGGCTCATCACCTCGTCGGTGACGGCGCGCAGCACGTAGCG
>NZ_JBFAPH010000314.1:0-7449 GCF_040675635.1 Streptomyces sp. NPDC049577 | reverse complement strand
CCGCCGGGCACATGAAGATCGCGGAATCCCTCCGCGATCGCTGGGAGCTGATCAAGGTGGGCGACCCGCGCACGCTCGAAGGGGCCAAGCGGGCACTCGTGCAGCGGTTCGGAGACGTCCTGCGGGCCGTCGCCGGGGCGCGCGAGGGTGACCCGGCCCGTGGCCGGACGGCCGCCTACGGGCCGTTCTTCGAGATCGCGGTGACCGAGCCCTCGTATCCGGTCCGGCTGGCCATCGCGCAGGAGATGGGCGCCGGGGGAGACGCCGCCTTCGAGGCGCTGCGGGAGAAGTTCCCCCTGCCGTCCCGGCACGAGCGGCCCGACAAGGACGATCCCTGGGTGCAGTACGAGGAGGCGTTCCGCCACGAGCGGGAGGAGGAGCACCGCTGGCGGGAGGAGTGCCTCAGGAAGCACCCCGACTACGACAAGGCACGCGACGCGTACCTGGACTTCGAGAAGACGGGCGCGAGGACGCGCGGCAGGATCTGGCGGCAGTTCGTCATGCGGGCCTGGCTCGTGCCCATGATGGTGGGATCGGTCGGCGAGAAGCACCGCGCCCAGGCCCGCGAACGGCTGCAGATCTGGCTCGGCCACCTGGAGCCCGAACAATCCGGCTCCCACCGGGCCGACCTGCCGCTCTATCTGGCCCACCGGCTCGGCGTGCGCAACTTCAGCATGCTCGTCTCGCACGTCAGGGTCCCGCCCGCCATCGAGGCGATCATGCGCTCGCCCGGCTGCCGCGTCCAGGCGTTCCTGGCCGCCGGCCACGTCTGCAGTGTCATGGGTCTCGGCGAATACCCCGAGCTCGCCCGGCGGTTCAAGGTGCCCGTCGTCGTCACCGGCTTCGAACCGCTGGACATCCTCGAAGGCGTCCGCCGCACCGTCCGCCAGCTGGAGAGCGGCGAGCACCGGGTCGACAATGCCTACCCCCGCGCCGTCCGCGACGAGGGCAACCCGGCCGCCCGGCAGATGCTCGCCGAGGTCTTCGAGATCACCGACCGCGCCTGGCGCGGCATCGGCACCATCCCCGGCAGCGGCTGGCGGCTGGCACCCGCCTGGCGCGCCTACGACGCCGAGCACCGCTTCCGCGTCACCGACGTCACCACCGAGGAACCGGCCGCCTGCCGCAGCGGCGAGGTGCTCCAGGGCCTCATCAAGCCCCACGAGTGCGCCGCCTTCGGCACGACCTGCACCCCGCGCACGCCCCTCGGGGCGACCATGGTCTCCAGCGAGGGCGCCTGCGCCGCCTACTACCTCTACCGCCGGCTGGCCCACCGGACCGACCGCCCCGAGGAGGCGACCCCCGTTGGCTGAGACCCCACTGGCCGGGACCCCACTGGCCGGGACCCTGCCGGACGGCACCGTGCCCGACCCGTCCGCCTGGACCTGCCCCGCACCCCTGCGGGACCGGTCCGTCGTCGTCCCCGGCCACGGCGGCGGAGGTGCGCTCTCCGCCGAACTCGTGCGGGAGCTCTTCCTGCCCGCCTACGGCAACGAGACGCTCGGCGGCCTCGCCGACTCCGCCGCCCTCACCCTCGGTGGCGCCCGCCTGGCCTTCTCCACCGACTCCCATGTCGTGCGGCCGCTGTTCTTCCCCGGCGGCAGCATCGGTGACCTCGCCGTCAACGGCACCGTCAACGACCTCGCCATGAGCGGCGCCCGCCCGGCCCATCTGTCCTGCGCCTACATCCTGGAGGAGGGCACCGACCTCGCCGTCGTCGACCGTGTCGCGCAGGACGTCGGCGCCGCCGCCCGGGCCGCCGGTGTCACCGTCGTCACCGGGGACACCAAGGTCGTCGAAACGGGCCACGGCGACGGCGTCTACCTCACCACCGCCGGCATCGGGCTCATCCCCGACGGCGTCGACATCCGCCCCCAGCGCGCCACCCCCGGGGACGTGGTCCTCGTCAGCGGCCCCGTCGGCATGCACGGCGTGGCCGTGCTGAGCGTGCGCGAGGGCCTGGAGTTCGGCGTCGAGCTCACCAGCGACACGGCGCCGCTCGGCGGCCTGGTCGCCGCCATGCTCGCCGTCACCCCCGATCTGCATGTCCTGCGCGACCCCACGCGCGGGGGAGTGGCCGCCGCCCTCAACGAGATCGCCGCCGCCTCCGGCACCGGGGTGGTCCTCGCCGAGGACCGGCTGCCCGTACCCGAGGCCGTCGCCGCCGCCTGCGGCTTCCTCGGCCTGGACCCGCTCTATGTGGCCAACGAGGGCCGGCTGCTCGCCTTCGTACCGCCCGGGCACGCGGACGCCGTGCTCGACGCCATGCGGCGCCACCCGCAGGGCGCAGGAGCCGCTGTCATCGGCGAGTGCGTCGCCGAGCACCCCGGTACGGTCGTCGCCCGCACCCGCTTCGGCGGCACCCGGGTGGTCGACCTGCCGCTGGGCGAACAGCTGCCGCGCATCTGCTGACTCAGATCTCCTCCTCCATCCGGATCGCGTCGCGCAGCTTCTCGAACGCCGAGCCGGGCTTGCCCTCGTGCTGCTCCAGCAGCGCCGCCGCGATCGCGTCGAGCTTGCGCTGGACGGCGTGCTCCGCCCGCATCTCCGAGTTCTTCAGCAACGCCAGGAGCAACAGCGTCACCGATGTCATGAGGCCCGCCGCCAGCAGCTCCAGCTCCACCGACAGCTGGACGACGTGCATGGCCACGAAGTTGGCCACCAGCACGAAACAGATCACGAAGAACACCGGCGAGCTGGTGAAATTGGACGCGTTCTCGGCCAGCCGTTCGAAGAGTCCGCGCCGGTCGCCGCCTCGTTGGGAGGGATGCCGAAGGGTCACCCGCATTCGGTACCCGGCCGCCCGGAACGGAATCCGCCCCCGCGCGAATGGCCTACACGACGCGCAGGCCCCCGCACCCTGCCGCAGGCTGGGTGTGGGCCCGCGGCCACGGGGTACGCGGACCAGGCTCCCGACACACCAGGCGGTGATGCCCATGTCCGCAGGGACGGCCGACCCGTTCCCGCCCCGGCTCCTGCACGCGGCCCGCTCGGCGCTGCGCGACCAGGTCGACGGGGAGATCCGCTTCGACGCCGGCAGCCGCGGCGCGTACGCCACCGACGGCTCCAACTACCGGCAGGTCCCTCTGGGCGTGGTCGTGCCGCGCAGCGTGAACGCCGGCGCCCGCGTGGTGCGGGTCTGCGCCGAGTACGGCCTGCCCGTCCTCTCCCGGGGCGGCGGCACCAGCCTGGCCGGCCAGTGCACCAACCGCGCGGTGGTCGTCGACTGGACCAAGTACTGCGACAAGCTGCTCTCCGTCGACCCCCGGGCCCGCACCTGCGTGGTCGAGCCGGGCATCGTCCTGGACGAGCTCAACAGCCGGCTCGCCCGCCACGGCCTGAAGTTCGGCCCCAAGCCCTCGACCCACAGCCAGTGCTCGATCGGCGGCATGATCGGCAACAACTCCTGCGGCGCCACCGCCCAGGCCTATGGCAAGACCGTCGACAACATCCGCCGCCTGGAGATCCTCACCTACGACGGACTGCGCTGCTGGGTGGGCCCCACCGACGACGAGGAGTACGCGCGCATCCAGGCGGCCGGCGGCCGCCGCGCCGAGCTCTACCGGGGCCTCAAGCGCATCGCCGACGACTACCTCGCCGACATCCGCCAGGGCTTCCCCCGGATCCCGCGCCGCGTCTCCGGCTACAACCTCGACTCCCTCCTGCCGGAGAACGGTTTCGACGTCGCCCGCGCGCTCACCGGCAGCGAAGGCACCCTGGTCACGGTGCTGCACGCCGAACTGTCCCTCGTCCCCGTGCCCGCCGCCATGGCCACCGTCGTCCTCGGCTACCCCGACATCTGCACCGCCGCCGACGACGTGCCCCGCCTGCTCGAGCACTGCGAGCCCGCCCAACTGGAGGCCATCGACGACCGCATGGCCCAGCTCATGCGGGAAGAGGGCGCCTACCTCGACTCCCTGGACCGGCTCCCGGCCGGCAAGAGCTGGCTGCTCCTGCAGTTCACCGGCGACACCGTCGAGGAGGCGGACGAGAAGGCCCGCGCCCTGCTCGCCGCGATCCGCCGCTCCGAGGACGACGAGACCGTCGCCCTCTCCGACGACCCCGAGCGCGAGGAGGAGATGCTCAAGGCCCGCGAAGCCGGCCTCGGCGTCACCGCCCGCCCCCCGGACGACCGGGAGACCTGGGAGGGCTGGGAGGACTCCGCCGTCGCCCCCGAACGACTGGGCGACTACCTGCGGGACCTCAAACGCCTCTACGCCGAGTTCGGCTACGAGGCCGCCTCCGTCTACGGCCACTTCGGGCAGGGCTGCGTCCACACCCGCATCCCCTTCGGCCTGCGCAGTGCCGAGGGCGTGGCCGACTTCCGCCGTTTCCTGCACCGGGCCGCCGACCTCGTCTGCTCCTACGACGGCTCGCTCTCCGGCGAACACGGCGACGGCCAGGCCCGCGGCGAACTGCTGACCCGTATGTTCGGCTCCCGCCTGGTCCGCGCCTTCGGCGAGCTCAAGGACCTCTTCGACCCCGGCAACCACATGAACCCCGGCAAGGTCGTCCGCGCCCACCACGTCGACGAGAACCTGCGCCTGGGGCCCTCCTGGCGCCCCGACGCGCCGGCCACCCACTTCCAGTACCCCGAGGACGACCACCAGTTCGGCCGTGCCGTCATGCGCTGCGTCGGTGTGGGCAAGTGCCGCTCCCACAGCGGCGGCGTGATGTGCCCCTCCTACCGGGCCACCCGCGAGGAGGAACACTCCACCCGGGGCCGCTCCCGCCTGCTCTTCGAGATGCTCGGCGGCCACGCCGACGGCCCCGTGACCGACGGCTGGCGCTCCACCGCCGTGCGCGACGCGCTCGACCTGTGCCTGGCCTGCAAGGGCTGCAAGTCCGACTGCCCGGTCGGCGTGGACATGGCCACCTACAAGGCCGAGTTCCTCGCCCACCACTACGAGGGACGGCTCCGCCCCGCGTCCCACTACGCGCTCGGCTGGCTGCCGCTCTGGGCCCGCCTCGCCCAGGCGTCCCCGCGCGCGGCCAACGCGCTCCTGCACGCCCCCGGCCTCGCGGCGGCCGGCAAGCGGCTGGCCGGAGTGGCCGCCCACCGCCCCGCCCCGCTCTTCGCTGAGCAGTCCTTCCTCGCCTGGTGGCAACGCCACGGCAGCCCGCCCCCGGAACCCGGCGACCCCCGCGCCGTCGTGCTGTGGCCCGACACCTTCAGCACCTTCTTCCACCCCCACGTCGCGCAGGCCGCCGTCACGGTCCTGAAGGACGCCGGCTTCCGGGTCGCCGTACCCGAACGGCCGGTCTGCTGCGGCCTGACCTGGATCTCCACCGGCCAGCTCGCCACGGCCCGCCGTGTGCTGACCCGCACCCGCGACGTCCTGCGCCCCTGGCTGGCCGCCGGCACCCCGATCGTCGGACTCGAACCCTCCTGCACCGCAGTCTTCCGCGCCGACGCGCCGGAACTCATGCCCGCCGACGAGGACGTCCAGCGGCTGGCAGCCCAGACCCACACCCTGGCCGAACTGCTGCTCCACCACGCCCCCGAACCATGGCGGCCCCCGCAGCTGGCCCGGCACGCGGTCGTGCAGACCCACTGCCACCAGCACGCGATCATGAAGTTCGACCCGGACACCGAGCTGATGCGCCGCGCCGGCATCACCCCCGAGGTCCTCGACGAGGGCTGCTGCGGCCTCGCCGGCAACTTCGGCTTCGAGCGCGGCCACGAGGAACTGTCCGTGGACATCGGGGAACTCGGCGTCCTCCCCGCGGTCCGGGGTGCCGCGCCCTCCGCGCTCGTCCTCGCGGACGGCTTCAGCTGCCGCACCCAGATCGAGGACCAGCACACGGGCCGGCGGGCCATGCACCTCGCCGAGGCCCTGGCCATGGGCCTGACCGGCCCCGGCTCGGCCCCCGCCCACCACCCCGAAACCGCGGCGGCCCCCCGCCCGTCCCCCCGCCCCCGCGACGCCCTGTACGCCACGGCGGCCGCGGCGACCCTGACCGCCACGACCGCGGCGGCGGCCTACCGCGGACTCCGGCGAAGGCGAGCGTAGGCCTTCCCGGCGAGCCGGTCCGGGCCCAGAGGGCCGGCTCGCTAGCGCCGCGCGGCCGCCGTCGCCCTCTCGTTCGCCTTGCGGATCGCGTCGACGAGCTCCCCCTTGTCCATCGTCGAGCGCCCGTGGATGTCCAGCTCGCGCGCCACCTCCTGCAGGTGCCGCTTGCTGGCGCGGGTGTCCACGCCCTCCGCCGAGGCGTCGCTGGTGCCGCGGGGCCGCCGGGACTGCTCGTCCGAGGGCCCCTTGCGGCCGTGCTCCTTGGGCTGCCAGTGGTCCCCGACCTTCTCGTGTGTGTGCTTGAGGGCGCCGTAGGCCACGCGGTGGGCCCGCTCGCCCTCGCCGTACTGCTCCACGGCCGAGTCGTGGGCCTTGATCCACGTCCGCCGGGCCTTGGCGTCCGAGCGCCGGAGGGTGTCGGGGAGTTCCTCCCGTCCAGGCATGACGTCTCACCTCCATCGGTGCGTACAGATCTGTACGTCGCGTACCCTCCCGCCCGTCCGTCACTCCAGGAGGCGGGCGGCCACCTTCAGATCGGCGACCAGCCCCGCGTACAGCTCGGCCCGCGCGGCGTCGTCCGCACGCAGGACGGCCGACGGATGGATGGTGGCCACCAGCACGCCCTCCCCGTTCCCGCCGTCGAGGGCGGGCAGCGGCAGCGCCGTGCCGCGCTGCTCGCCGACCCGGAAGGACGAGCCGAGCAGCGCCTTCCCGGCCGTCGCGCCGAGCGCGACGACCACCTCGGGGTCGATCAGGGCGAGCTCGGCCACGAGCCACGGCTTGCACGCGCCGATCTCGCGCAGGCCGGGCGGCTTGTGGATGCGGCGCTTGCCACGGGGCGCCTGCTCGAACTTGAAGTGCTTGACCGCGTTGGTGACGTAGGTGTCCGTCGGATCGATCCCGGCCTCGTCCACGGCCCGCACCAGCACCCCGCCGGCCGGGCCGACGAACGGCTGTCCGCGCCGGTCCTCCTGGTCGCCCGGCTGCTCGCCGACCAGCACGACGCGCGCGTGCGCCTCACCCGCCCCGAAGACGGTCTGCGTGGCGTTCTCGAACAGCGGGCAGCCCTCGCACCGGGCCGCCGCGCCCCGCAGCGCCTCCAGATCGGCGCCCTCGGGGACGTAGGGACTCGCGTCGTAGCCCGGAGCCCCCCGGGCCGGCGTGCTCGGTGTCACGGCGCCTCCAGCCCCGCCGCGTCAGGCGACCCGCTGGTTGAACCGGCGGCCGGCCCGGTCGTTGAGCGCGGTGAGCCGCCCCAGTACGGACGAACCGGCCTCCTGGGCGGCCTCGTGCCCCGGCACCCGCCGCCGCGGCTTCGGACCGGGGCCGGGCAGCAGCCGGGCCGCCAGGGACAGGGCCCGCGTCGTGGTGGCGGGTGCCACCCCGTGCACCCGGACCGCCGCCTTCGCCAAGGGGGTGAGGACCAGCTCCGGCC
>NZ_JBFAPH010000313.1:0-7458 GCF_040675635.1 Streptomyces sp. NPDC049577 | reverse complement strand
CAGCGCGCTCGCGGCGCGCGCGGTGACGATGTCGGCCCGCATGCCGTCCACCTCGAAGCCCGCGCACACCGCCGCGATCCGGCGCAGGGCGCCGTCGCCGAGCCGTACCTCCGGCAGCAGGGCGCGCGCGGCGGCGATGCGTTCGCGCATCGCCTCCTCCTCGGCGGCCCACTTGGCGGCGAAGCCGGCCGGGTCCTCGTCGAAGGCGAGACGGCGGCGCACGACCTCGACGCGCTCGTCGGTGTCGCGGGAGGCCGCGACCTCCACGGTCAGCCCGAAGCGGTCCAGCAGCTGCGGGCGCAGCTCGCCCTCCTCGGGGTTCATGGTGCCGACGAGCAGGAAACGGGAGGCGTGCCGGACGGAGACGCCCTCGCGTTCCACGGAGGACGAGCCGGTGGCCGCCGCGTCCAGGAGGGCGTCGACGAGGTGGTCGCCGAGCAGGTTGACCTCGTCGACGTAGAGGACACCGCGGTGGGCGGCCGCGAGCAGGCCGGGCTCGAAGGCCTTCACGCCCTCCGCCAGCGCCTTCTCGATGTCGAGCGAGCCGATCAGCCGGTCCTCGGACGCGCCGACGGGCAGCTCGACCATCCGGGCGGGCCGCACGTCGCCCGGCCCGGGCTCGTGCGGGCCGTCCGGGCAGGCGGCGTCCGGGGCCGCCGGGTCGCAGGAGAACCGGCAGCCGGCGACCGTCCGGACCTCGGGCAGCAGCGCCGAGAGCGCCCGGACCGTCGTCGTCTTGGCGGTGCCCTTCTCGCCGCGCACGAGCACGCCGCCCACGGCGGGGGAGACTGCGTTGAGCAGCAGCGCCAGTCGCAGACTGTCCATGCCGACGACGGCGGTGAACGGATAGGTGGCCGAAGCCATCAGGTGGTACTCCCTTCGAGCGGGCGCGGGCGCGGCGCCCCCGGCGGTATGAAGGGCGCGCCGGCCGGCACGCCGCCCTCGATGAGCCGCAGCAGCGCGTCCGTGTCGGCGTGCTGCTCGATCAGATCACCGAGCCGGTCCAGCTGTTCCTCGCGCAGTGCCGCGAACGACGTGTCCGGGGCCGGCACGAACGCCCGCCCGGCCGCCCGCGCCACCTCGCGCAGGAACGCCCGCCGGAAGCCGTCGCTCTCCAGCGAGCCGTGCCAGTGGGTGCCCCATACGGCGCCCACCCGGCAGCCGTCGAGGAACGGCTCGTCGCCGCCCAGTACCTCGGCGACGCCGTGGTGGATCTCGTAGCCCTCCACGGTCTCGCCCAGTGCCTTGCCGGACGGCCGGGTCAGGGTCTTCTCGGCGGCGAACCGCACCCGTACGGGCAGCAGGCCGAGCCCCTCGACCGTGCCGGCCCGGGACTCCACCTCGTCGTCGATGCGCTCGCCCAGCACCTGGAAGCCGCCGCAGATGCCCAGCACCGGCCGGCCCTCGGCGGCCCGGCGGGCCAGCGCGTCCGCCAGCCCCCGCTCGCGCAGCCACGCCAGCGCCCGCACCGTGCCGCGCGTGCCCGGCACCACGACGAGGTCGGCGTCGGCCAGCTCCTCGGGCCGGTCCACGAACCGCACCACGACGCCCGGTTCGGCCGCCAGCGCGTCCACGTCCGTGAAGTTGGACATCAGCGGCACCGCGCAGACGGCCACGCGCAGCACGTCGCCGCCGTACGGCGGCGCGACCACCGACTCGCGGACGGCGCCGCGCAGCGACACGCGCAGCCCGTCCTCCTCGTCGATGCCGAGCCCGTGCGCGAACGGCAGCACGCCCACCGTCGGACGGCCGGTCAGCTCGCGCAGCATGTCCAGGCCGGGCTCCAGCAGCGTGACATCGCCGCGGAACTTGTTGACGAGGTAACCCGCTACCAGCTCCTGGTCCTCGCGGGACAACAGCGCGGTCGTGCCGAAGAAGGAGGCGAAGACGCCGCCCCGGTCGATGTCGCCGACCACCACGACCGGCAGTCGCGCGGCCCGTGCGAGGCCCATGTTGACGATGTCGCTGCGCCGCAGATTGATCTCGGCCGGGCTGCCGGCGCCCTCGCAGATCACCGCGTCGTGCGTGCGCCGCAGCTCGGCCAGGCACTCGGTGACCGTGCCGAACAACTGCTCCTGCCGGCCCGCGTGGTAGCCACGGGCGCTGAGCTCGCCGACCGGCTTGCCCATCAGCACGACCTGGCTGCTGCGGTCGCCGCCGGGCTTGAGCAGCACCGGGTTCATCAGCGCCGTCGGCTCCACGCCGGCCGCCGCGGCCTGCATGGCCTGCGCCCGGCCTATCTCCGCGCCCTCGCGCGTGACATAGGAGTTGAGCGACATGTTCTGCGCCTTGAAGGGCGCCACCTTTACGCCCTTGCGGGCCAGCCAGCGGCAGATGCCCGCGGTCACCACGCTCTTGCCCGCGTCGGAGGTGGTCCCGGCCACCAGCAGGCCCCCGCCCAGCGGGCCGCCCGGCCCGCGCCCGTCCGTCGTCACCGGTTCCTCCTCGTGGACACCGTCGGTTGCGCCTTCGAGAGCCTGCCCAGCGCGCGGGTGCGGGAGACGGCGTACCGGCAGGCGACGGAGGCGCCCAGGGCCAGGACCGCGACCCGGCGCGAGAGCCGCACCGCGCGCTCGATGTCGCGCACCTCGACCGGGCGGTTCTCCTCGCCCAGCACGGGCCGGTGCTCGACGCGGCCGGAGTAGGCGAGGGTGCCGCCGAGCCGCACGCCCAGGGCCCCGGCGAAGGCCGCCTCCACCGGGCCGGCGTTGGGGCTCGGGTGCCGGGAGGCGTCCCGCCGGGCGATCCGCCAGGCGCCGCGCCGGTCCGGGCCGGCGAGCACGGTGAGGGCGGCGGTCAGCCGCGCGCCGGGCCAGCCGACGGCGTCGTCGAGCCGGGCCGAGGCCCAGCCGAACCGCAGGTGGCGGGGCGACTTGTGACCCACCATCGCGTCGAGCGTGTTGACCGCGCGGAAGCCGACCAGCCCGGGCACCCCCGCGAGGGCGCCCCAGACCAGCGCGCCGACGACGGCGTCGGAGGTGTTCTCGGCCACGGACTCCACCACGGCGCGGGCGATCTGCTGGTGGTCCAGGGCCTGCGGGTCGCGCCCGCACAGGTGCGGCAGCCGCTCCCGGGCCACGTCCAGGTCCCCGGCGGCGAGCGCCCCGCCGACGGCCCGTGCCTCGCGGCCCAGCGAGGTGCCGCCCAGCACGGCCCAGACGGCGGCCGCGGTCAGCGCGGTCTCGGCCGTACGGGAGCCGCGTACGGCGCGGGTGAGCAGCGCGGCGGCGGCGGTGGCGCCGCCCGCGCAGAGCAGGGTGTGCAGGGTTCCGCGACCTCGGTGGTCGCGCCACAGCCGGTCCTCGACGGCCTGCGCGGCACGGCCGAACGCGGCGACCGGGTGACCGCGGCGGGGATCGCCGAGCACCAGGTCGCCGAGAAAGCCGAGCGCCGCGCCGGACGCGTAGACCGCGGTGCGGCCGGGCATGGCGATGTGTCCTCACTCAGGGTCCGCGCCCTGGATCGACGTGACCGGCGACCAGAGTCTCCTGGCTCCCGGATCCGCGTCGCCCCCGGCCTTCCAGCCGCCTTCGTACGGCCGTGGCCCTCATGACGGGGGTGCGCTCCCCGGTGACAGTGGCGGGACCGCGCCGGACTCGCACCGGCTTCCTCTGCTGTCGCCGTTTGGCGTTCGGCAGTCCACCACGAGCCGGAGCCAAGGTCAACTCTCCCCAGGGGCCCGGGAGCCCGGAACGCCGGACGGGCCGAGCGGATGTCCGCTCGGTCCGTCCGGCGCGCAGCGGCCGTGACGGCCGCGAAGAGGCGTGGTCAGCCCACGATCAGATAGATCCCGTACCCCACGGCCGCCGCGCACAGCGCGTAGCAGAGGTAGGCACCCGTGCGGGCCAGGGCCGCGCCGCTGCCCGCCTGCCCGGCGGGGCGGGACGTGCCGACGATGCCGAGGGTGAAGACACCCACCAGGGCGACGGTGACCAGGACGCTGACGCCGAAGACCTGGCCGAGGGCCATCCAGTTGATGTGCATGGTCGCTTCCTAGGCTGCGGTCTCGGACGTGGCCAGCGGGCCCGCCGGCGGCGGGGCGACGGCCTTGAGGGCGGCGGTGACGACACCGGCCGGCTCCGCGGCGGGGGCGGCGGGGGCGTCGGTGACGTTGTCGTGCGTGACCGGCTTGCGGCGCGAGGCCGCCCAGATCGCGCCGCTCGCGGCGAGGGCGAGGACGGCCACCGCGGCGACGCCCCAGTCGCCCTGGTCGGCGAGGAGGGCGGCCGCGCCGGCGACGAGACCGGCGGCCGGGAGGGTCAGGCCCCAGGCGAGGACCATGCGGCCGGCCGTGGACCAGCGCACCACGCCGCCCTTGCGGCCGAGGCCGGCGCCCATGACCGAGCCGGAGCAGACCTGGGTGGTGGAGAGCGCGAAGCCGATGTGCGAGGAGGCGAGGATCACCGTGGCGGCACCGGTCTGGGCGGCGAAGCCCTGCGCCGGGCGGATGTCGGTGAGGCCCTTGCCGAGCGTCTGGATGATGCGCCAGCCGCCCAGGTACGTGCCGAGCGCGATGGCCAGGCCGGCCGAGACGACGACCCACAGCGGCGGGTCGGAGTGCGGGGCGATGACGCCACCGGTGACCAGCGCGAGGGTGATGACGCCCATCGTCTTCTGCGCGTCGTTGGTGCCGTGCGCGAGGGAGACCAGGGCGGCCGAGGCGATCTGGCCGGCGCGGTAGCCCTTCGCGGTGTCCTGCTCGTCGCGGCCGCGGGAGAGGCGGTAGGTGAGCCGGGTCGCGGCCGTGGAGGCGATGCCGGCCACGATCGGGGCGCACACCGCCGGGATGAGGACCTTCATGACGATCGCGTCACCGTGCACGCCGTGCGTACCCACCGAAACCAGGGTGGCGCCGATCAGACCGCCGAAGAGGGCGTGCGAGGAGCTGGAGGGCAGGCCCGCCAGCCACGTCAGCAGGTTCCAGACGATCGCCCCGACCAGTCCGGCGAAGATGATCTCGGGTCTGACCCCGGCCTTCTCGTCGATGATGCCGCCGGAGATCGTCTTGGCGACCTCCACGGACAGGAACGCGCCGACGAGGTTGAGTGCCGCCGACATCGCGACGGCGGTCTTCGGCTTGAGAGCGCCGGTGGAGATGGTGGTGGCCATGGCGTTGGCCGTGTCGTGGAAGCCGTTCGTAAAGTCGAACACCAAGGCCGTGACGATCACGATCCCGATGAGAAGCGTGATGTGTTCCATTCACCCAGGCAATCAGTTCGGTGGTCAGTACGCGGCGACCGTAGGGACTCCGGGTGAACGGAAGGTGAACTGGGTCGGGCGGCGCCATGACACCCACCGGAGGCGGACAACGATGACGGATCTGGCCGAGCGCGACGAGATACGCCGGGCATGGGCAAAAGTCGTGGCCACGGCCCGGCGCACCACGGCCGAGGGCCTGGTGGTGGGCACCTCCGGGAACGTCTCCGCCCGGATCGGGGACGTGGTCCTCGTCACACCCACCGGCGTGCCCTACGACCGGCTCGGGCCCGGGGACGCCGTCGGCGTCGGCCTCGACGGCCGCCGGCTGTTCGGCGCACTGCTCCCCACCAGCGAGTTGCCCATGCACCTCGCCGTCTACCGGGCCACCGACGCAGCCGCGATCGTGCACACCCACGCCGTGCACGCCACGGCCGTCTCCACCCTGGTCACCGAGATGCCGCTGATCCACTACATGGCCGCCGCCCTCGGCGGCCCGGTCCGCGTCGCCCCGTACGCCCTCTACGGCACCGACGAGCTCGCCCGGCACATCCTCACCGCCCTCGAGGGCCGCACCGGCTGCCTCCTGCGCAACCACGGCACCCTCACCTACGGCGCCACCCTCGACCAGGCGTACGACCGCACCGCCCAGCTGGAGTGGATGTGCAGGGTCTGGCTCACCGCCACCGCCGTCCCCGGCCGCACCCCGGCCCTGCTCAGCCTCGAGCAACTCGACGAGGTGGCCGGCAAGCTGCGCGGTTACGGCCAGCGCGGCTGACGCACGCGCCGGCCGCCGCCCCGCCCACTGGCCGGGCGGCCCGCCCGCCCGCACACTGGGGTGAATGGGCGTGCGCACCGCGGCGGCCGTGACCGCCGCATCCGTCATAGGCGCCGGAGCGGCCATGGTGGCGGCCGGGCGCTACGCCGGCGATGCCGCGCTGAAGGTCCCGCCCGACCAGCCGCTGCCCGGCGAGCCACGGATCGCCGTCCACGAGGCCGACGCCGCCACGGTCACCCTCACCCGCACCCCGGCCGCGCTCCGGCCCGGCACCTACGGACTCGCCGGGCGCGGCCTGCGCGCCGTGGTCGGGCCCGTCGTCCCGGACGTCTCCCACCCGCACGACTGCGTCGTACGGCACCTGGAGCGCGTCACGCGCGGCGCCCCGCGGCCCGGCGATCACGTCTGGCTGACGCCGCAGGTCCACAGCGGCGACCCGGAGGAGGCACTCGGCCTCTCCTACGCCGAGGTGACGGTGGCGGGCGAGACCGGCGAGCTGCCCGCCTGGTTCCTCTCCGGCGACCGCGACACCTGGGTGATCGCCGCGCACGGGCTGGGCACCACCCGCGAGCACGCCATGGTCCTCATGCCGTTCCTGCGCCGCATGCGCTTCCCGGTGCTCGCCCCCGCCCATCGCGGCGACCCCGGAGCGCCCCCGGCACCGCACGGAATCGGCCACTTCGGCGCGACCGAGTGGCGGGATCTGGATGCCGCCGTCCGTCACGCCGTGCGCCACGGCGCCCGGCGGGTCGTGCTGCACGGCTGGTCCACCGGGGCCACCATGGCGCTGCTCACCGCCGTGAACTCCCCACTGGCCGACCGCGTCAGCGGCCTCGTCCTGGACTCCCCGCTGCTCGACTGGCAGTGCGCCCTGCGGGCCCTCGCCCACCGCCGCGCCCCCGCCGCCCTGATGCCGTTCGCGGTCCGGGCGACCGAGGGCCGCACCGGCCTCAGCCCCGACGGCAGCCTCGCCGCCGGTGCCGTGCAACGGCTGGAGATACCCGTGCTCATCGCCCACGGCACCGACGATCCCGTCGCGCCGCTCGCGCTCTCCCGCGACTTCGCCGAGCGACGGCCCGACCTCATCACCCTGCGCCCGGTGCGCGGCGCCGGCCACGCCGGGGCCTGGAACGCCAACCCCGCGGCCTACGAGGAAGGGCTCCGGCGTTTCCTGACGCCGCTGATGTGACGCAGGGGGCGACACCGCGTGGCACCGGGATGTCCGCGAACGACCGGATAGTTGATTCCGATTGGGTTTTCGGAGCGTGAACGGCAAGACTGCTCCTGTGACGTCCCGTACTCCGCGCGACTCCCGGCTCAGACTCGTTCCCCGCCAGCCGATCGCCGCCGCCCGCCGGGCCGTGGCGAATCGCGGCTCCCGGCCCGCCCCCCGCCCGCCCGCCGGCACACCGGCCCGGTCCGAACTGGCCCGGCAGGCCAGAGGCGGTCTCGCCGGCGCGGTACGGCTCGCCCGCTGGGCGGCC
>NZ_JBFAPH010000312.1:0-7463 GCF_040675635.1 Streptomyces sp. NPDC049577 | reverse complement strand
GCAGATCCCCCGCGACCGTCGCCGAGCTGCGCCGCGGGGCCGCCACGGGCTCGCCCAGCAGGCGTTGCAGCTTTTCGGCCTCCCGTGCCAGGGCCTCGGCGTTGCCGGTGCGCATCATCAGGCCCGGTGCGATGTCGTCGCAGCGCTCCGCGACGACGTTCACCGCCTCGTTGTTGGTGGATGCGACCAGGACGGACTGGCCGGCCGCCACACAGGTGGTCACGACAGCGGTGACGACCTCGCTCTTGCCCGTACCCGGCGGGCCGGTGGCCACGGTGAGCGATCGCGTCATCGCCGACGAGACCACCCGTTCCTGGCTCTCGTTGCACGGTCCGGCAGCCACCACTACGGCGGACGGGTCGTCCGTGGTCCTGTCTCCGTCGGTCAGCAGCGCGCCGAGAGCCGTGCCCGGAATGTCTCCTGTGCGTGCCGACATCTCCAGCAGGTTCTCCACCAGGGGACCGGCTGCGAAGCGTTCCACGCCTGTGGCCAGCAGGACGGCCGCGTTATGGGCACCGGGCCTGAGTGCCTGCATCACGGACCTGTCGCTCAGGGCGGACGGGTCCAACGGCTCCAGTTCCGGCAGACCCAGTTGCTGAAGC
This sequence comes from Streptomyces sp. NPDC049577, assembly GCF_040675635.1. Classification (NCBI taxonomy): domain Bacteria; kingdom Bacillati; phylum Actinomycetota; class Actinomycetes; order Kitasatosporales; family Streptomycetaceae; genus Streptomyces; species Streptomyces sp. NPDC049577. Next base: position 6,861 of record NZ_JBFAPH010000312.1, on the reverse strand, counting down.
AGCTCCCGTACGGCCCGCACCATCTGGGCCTGGTTGCCCTCCTGCCACGTCGGCTGCCAGCCGGCGACGAGGTCGGCTGCGGCGTCCTCCTCCAGCAGGTGCCCGACGACACCGGTGTGCAGCGACGGGACTCCGCACGGCCGGAGCACGTCGCTCCCGTCCTCATCCGGGGCCAGCTCCATCTGCTGGATCAGCAACGGCGCGATCTGCACGCCGGTCCGCCGCCCGCCCGCCGTGCCCCGCGCGGGAAGCGTGACCGCGGGGTAGCCGTACCAGTACTCGTGCTGAGAGTTCGTATCGGCGGAGGCGCCCTGTGTACCGGTCCTTCCACCTGCCTGACGTCCGGGCAGGCGCGGTGGGGCCGACAGCGTGGGGGCCTTTCCCGACTGGATGGTCTCCGCACCGCTCTTGAGCAGGAAGTACTGGGAGTCGAGGCCCTTGTCCCGGTCGGGAAGCATCTTGGAGGCCGCTTCCGCGGTGAGACAGTAGGCGTAGTAACGAAGCAACCGCTGCCAGTCGATGCCGTCCCGTGCTTCCAGAGCAGCCGTCTCCCGGGCCTTGAGCAGGGCGGGGGAGCGCTTCGCGGCTTCCACGGCGTCGCCGGGCAGCACAGGGAGATGAACCGGCCGTGCGACCGACCGCGCGAAGGGCAGTGCCCGTGTTGCGCGGATCGTGGACTTGGTCGGACGCTGCTCTTCCGGTACACCCTTCTGCACCATCTGCGCGGTGAGGTATTCGAAGAGGTCGTCCGGCGTGATCCAGCCGCTGTCCTTGATCCATCCGTTGCGCAGTCCCTCCACGATCTCGCCGGTGAACCGGGACGTGCCGAGCTCGGAGCCGGCCGGCGCCATTGCCGAGGCGGTCTGGAGGGCGTCGGAGGCCGTGATGAAGTACACGCCGGTGGGATGCAGGAGCGTGCTCGGGGCCGGTCGCTCGTCCGCGTCCGGTGCGCCCTTGGCTGTCCAGCCCTGGACAACGGACCCGCTGGAGCAGCAGTCCAGCAGCACGACCTTGGAAGCGGCCCGGCAGGACTGGAGTGTCCGTTCCAGGAAGGAGGCGGACACCGCGGTACGTGGCAGGTCGTCCGGGTCGGTGTCGCGGGTCAGAAAGTACAGCTGGTTGTCTTCCTCGCAGAACTCGCCGTGCCCGCTGAAGTACAGCAGGGCGGTCTCGCTCGGCTTCCGTGCTTCGAGGAAGGTCTCGATGGCGCGCAGCATCTCCGCGCGCGTCGGCTCGGCGACCACCGAGCAGTCGTTGTACATGCCGATCTCGGTGTTCTCCAGCACCGCTTGCATGTAATGCAGGTCGGCGCGGACTGGTGGAAGGTCGTGGTAGGCGTCGCTGTCGTACGTGGATACGCCGATCAGCATGGCGTACCGGTCGTTGTCGGTCATGCCGCGCTCAGCTCGCCGTCGTTCCACAGTCCTCGTCGCCGTGCGCGTCACTACTCTCGTCGCCTGCCAGGAACCGCTCGATCAGCTCGTCGTCCTCGCGTGCCTCCTTGCCGGTGATACGCAGGGTCGCGCCGTCCGGCCGTCTGGCGACGATCGTCCGCTGCGGCACCCGGGTCATCCAGGTCTGCAGCACCTGAGTAGCCAGAGCTCCGGCGCTGAGCACGAGCCCGACGGTTTCCGCAGACACCCCGCCCTTGTCCGCGCCCTCGGTCGTGCGCCGCCCGGGAACGTCCAGGGCCGCACCAGGATCGGCACCGGCGAGCTCGGTGAGGAGCTCGCGCACCTCACGGCGTGCACGCAAGGGGTCGTCGTCGATGATGGAGATGCGGTACCCGGGCCGGGTTTCGGGCATGGCTGTCACGTGTCCCCCCTCGGTCTTCCGTGCCGGACTGACGCACGGGCGTCCTTCAGGCTAGTGTCGGGTGCAGACGCCGGACGTACGAGATTCCGAAAAGGCGAATTTGTCCCTCGGGGCCGCCCATCGACGGTGTCACCGAGACCTCGCGAGCCCCCGGAACGTGCCCGGGGGCATTGAGCGCGGCACAGCGATCCTCAAGCGGTGGCCCAGGGGAGGCGCCCGCCCTCCCCCCTCAGTGCCCCACCCGCTCCAGCGCTCCCGCCGGATAGCGTTCCCCCGCCACCGCCTCCTCCGGCACCGCCGCGCGCAGCAGCTCCAGGTCCTCGGGCGCCAGGCTCAAGCCGACCGCCCCCGCGTTCTCCTCCAGATAGCGGCGGCGCTTCGTGCCCGGGATGGGGACGATGTCGTCCCCCTGGGCCAGCAGCCACGCCAGCGCCGCCTGGCCCGGGGTGCAGCCGATCCGCGCCGCGACCTCGCCCACGGCCCGGACGAGGGCCAGGTTCCGGTCGATGTTGTCGTCCGCGAACCGCGGCCAGCGCAGCCGGTTGTCGTCGGGGCCGAGGTCGTCGCGGGAGGAGACGGTTCCGGTGAGCATGCCGCGTCCCAGGGGGGAGTACGCCACGACCGCGATCCCCAGTTCCCGGCACGTGTCGAGGAGCTCGCCCTCCACCACGTTCCGCGTGAAGAGCGAGTACTCGACCTGCACCGCGCTCACCGGATGGACGGCGTGCGCCTTGCGGAGCGTCGCGGCGCTGACCTCGCTCAGGCCGACGTGGCGCACCAGCCCCTCGTCCACCAGGCGGGACAGGGCGCCCATCGTCTCCTCGACGGGGGTTTCGGGGTTTCTGCGGTGCGCGTAGTAGACATCGATGTGGTCGACACCCAGGCGGCGCAGGGAGGCGCGGCAGGCGACTGGGACGTACGCGGCCGAGGTGTCGACGTCGCCCACCCGGCCGGTCGCCGCGTCGTGGCGCAGGCCGAACTTGGTGGCCACCACCACCCGGTCCCGGTCCCCGGCGTGCCGGCGCAGCCAGCGGCCCAGCAGTTCCTCGTTGAGGCCCCGTCCGTAGGCGTCCGCGGTGTCGAGCAGCGTGACGCCCAGCTCCAGGGCGCGGTCCAGGGTGCGCTGGGACTCGTCCTCGTCGGGGACGCCGTAGGCGATCGACATGCCCATGCAGCCCAGGCCGATCGCCGAGACCTCGGGCCCGTCGGCCCCGAGCTTGCGGTACTTCATCGTGTGGTCCTTTCCGTCACGGGAAGAGCGGTGTACGCCTGGGCGACCCGCAGCAGCCATGCCACCTCGTCGGCGTAGCCGCCGCCCTCGGGGGTTTCCGGGCCGAGGGGCGCGGGCTCCCCGCCCGGCCGCTGCCGGTGGTCGTCGTGCTTCGCGCGCAGGGCCGCCGCCAGCGACACGGCCTGCACCTGCGCCCGCAGTCCGTCGCCGGACAGCCCCGCCTCGTGCCCCGACCGGCGGGCGGCGTCGACGACGTCCGGGTCCATGTAGGGCCGCAGGGCGAGCAGCCCGTCCTGTATCTCGATGACCCTGCGGTACAACCGGAAGTCGATGTCGCCCGGCAGCAGATGGGCGAGGCGGGTGGCCGGCCGGGGATTGAGCGCGATGGCGGGCACCGCCGTGGACAGCGCCCGCCACAGCGGGTGCAGCCGCTGGTAGGTGACGAAGTTGCGGACCAGCCGCCGCCCGTCGGACACCCGGGGCCCCCACGAGGGCATGGTGAGCCCCGCCACCAGGAAGAGGATGCCCGTGCCGTTGGCGACCGGCGTCAGCAGCTCCCACTCCAGCGGGTCGAGGCCGCACTGCACCGCGATCACGGAGAGCAGGCGGTTGAGACAGTAGATCAGGCACGCGCCGGCGCCGATCGCCGTGACGTGCAGCCCCCTGCGCAGCCACTGCCGTCCCGCCACCCGCCCGTACCGCAGGCACAGACGGATGATCTCGATCATCCCGGACCCGAAGGCGCTGACGTACAGGAGCAGATAGGCGGCCACGACGGGGCGGTGCGCGTTCTGCAGGAGGTAATGGGCGCTGCGCACATGGCTGCCCTGCTTCGCCGCGATCCACAGGCCGAGCATGGTGATGCCCACCGCGGCCGCGGCCAGCAGCCGTACCCGCGCGTGCCGGCGCGCCTCTTCGCGCGGATACACCCAGTAGACGATCGCGGTGAGGAACGCGGCACTGGAGGCGACACCGCCGAAGAGATGGATGCCCAGCGCTCCCAGGTCGTCCACGCCGAACGCGGCGTCGACCGCCCGCGAGGCGAACGGTGCCGAGAGCGTGAAGGAGACGCCCTTGCACGAGAACGCGACGAGCAGCGCCCGCAGGGCCGGGTCGTCCCGCCGGCGTCGTACGTCGCGCAGCTTGTAGGCGAAGGCCAGCGCGCACAGGGCCGCGCACGCCGGGAACACCACGCTCTTCACATCGGCCATGACGCCTCCTGCCGTCGCCGCGGGGCGCTCGGGTGAGGGCGGCGGCGCGCACGAACCCCGGCACGGGCCGGGACGTCAGCCGCCGCCGGGATCGACGGGGTTGAGCGAGTGGTCGATGCGGGCGACGGTCTCCGCGTCGACGGGCGGGACGTCCCAGCGGGACTCCACCGGAGGACGCGTGACCCGTTCGAGGATGAGGGACGCGACGGTCTCCGCCTCCTGCTCCTCCCGGTTGGAGTAGCTCGTACGCCCGAGGATCTCGCGGACGCGCTGCGGGTCCAGGCTCGGCAGCAGGTGTGCGAACCCCGTCGGGTCCGGCCCGGCGGAGTCGCGGTGCCCGCACAGCATATGAGCGAGTTCGTGGGCGATGATGTGGTCACGGTGCAGCCGGCTGGTATTCGCCTCGACGACGATGATGTCGGCCTCGTCCGTGGCCAGCCACATGCCGCAGGGCGACTCCGCACCCATGGCGAGCTCCACGAGCTGGATCGGACGGCGGCGGTCCGCGCTGAGCCGCTCCGTGAGCGTGGCGATACCGCACCCGTCGGGCAGATCCAGCCGGGCCAGGACCGCTTCCGAGGTCCTGCGCAGCCGCTTGAGGTCCCCTCTGCTGACCGGCTTCTGGGCCGGGCAGGGACCGGCGGTGCCGGCAGTCTCCCGCCTGCCGGACGACGACGCGCCGCTCCTTCGCAGGAGCGCGTGTTTCCTGTGCCCGCGCGAACCCAGCGACATGCCATTCTCCCGACGCACCATTCCACTGACGCTGTCCCCGTGCAACTGCTCGGCTCTCGCGATGGTAGCCCGGGCCGCCGAGAGGTCACGGATCGAGGCGGCCGAATCCGCATCGCCCCGCGGCCTGTCAGCGGATCGGACGGCTGTCACGCAATGCGTGCGACGCAGACTCTCACGGGTCCGGCTGTGGTGCTCGTCACCATGTCGGCAGCATGCACTTGAACCTACGGTCCCACCACACCCCGGCACGCCCCGCGCTCCACCGCCACGGGAGCGGCCGGGAAGCACCCCGTGCCGTGCCTCGGTGAAGGAGCCGCCATGCCACTGCTGTCGTCCTGGAAGGTGCTCGTGCTGCCGCCCGGTTCGCGCCGGGACCGGGCCGCCGTCGCTCCCCGCGGCCGAAGGGCCGGCAGGGTACGCCGCCTCCTCGCCGTCGCCGCCCTCGTCCTCGGCGTCGCCCTGTCCGGCCCCGTGCCCGCCGCCCACGCGGCCACCCCGCTCACCCGGGTCGGCGACTTCGGCTCCAACCCGGGCGCGCTGAACATGTACGTGTACCGGCCGGCGTCCCTGCCCGCGCACCCGCCCGTGGTCGTCGCACTACACGGATGCACCCAGAGCGCCCAGGTGTACGCGGACAACTCCGGGCTTCCCGAGCTCGCCGACCGGGACGGATTCCTGCTGGTACTCGCGGAGACGACGACCTCGAACAACCCGGCCCAGTGCTTCAACTGGTTCCTGCCGACCGACAACCAGCGCGACCAGGGCGAGGCCCTCTCGATCCGGCAGATGGCCGGCCACGCCGTCTCCGCCTACCGGGCGGACCCCCGGCGGGTCTACGTGACAGGGCTGTCGGCAGGGGGCGCCATGACGGCGGTCATGCTCGCCGCCTATCCGGACGTCTTCTCCGCCGGTGCCGTCGTCGCCGGCCTTCCCTACAACTGCACGAAGGACAACAGCCCCTACACGTGCATGAACCCCGGAGTCGACCTCACCCCCGGCCAGTGGGCCGAGCGGGTGCGCGCCGCCTATCCGTCCTGGACGGGACCGTGGCCGCGCGCGGCCATCTGGTACGGCGACCAGGACACCACGGTCACACCCCGCAACGCCGCAGAGCTGCGCGACCAGTGGACGGCGCTGCACGGACTGTCCCAGACACCCACCCGCACCCGGAGCATCGGCCCCGACGCGACCCGGCACGACGAATATCTGACTGCGGACGGCACGGTCGCCGTCGAGGTCGACCGGGTTCCCGGCATCGGCCACGGCACACCGGTCGATCCGGGAACCGGCACCGAACAGTGCGGCAGCACCGGCGCCCCGTACTTCCTCGGCTCGATCTGCTCCAGCCACTGGATCGCCAGGTTCTTCGGCCTCGGCGGCACGGGGACGGACCCCGGCCCGCTCCCCGCGCCCACCGGCCTGGCGGTGACCGGAGCCACCGACACCACCATCGGCCTGAGCTGGCACGCGGTCGACGGGGCCACGGACTACGCCGTCTACCGCGACGGCAACCGCGTCGCGACGGCGAGCGGGACCTCGTACACCGACACCGGCCTGCGGGCGGGCACCTCGTACGCCTACGCGGTCGCCGCCCGTGACGCGAACGGCACGACGGGCGCCCGCTCCGGGACGGTCACGGCAGGCACCACCGGCGGCGCGGCCGCCTGCTGGACGGCGAGCAACTACGACCACGTGCGGGCAGGCCGAGCCACCACCAGCGGCGGCTACACCTACGCGAAGGGCTCGCACCAGGACATGGGCCTGTACAACACCTTCGTCACCCACACCCTGAAGGAGTCGCCCACCGGCTACTACCGCGTCGCCGACGGCGGCTGCCCCTGACGCGACCTCGCCCGCGGCCGGCCTCGCGGC
>NZ_JBFAPH010000311.1:0-7501 GCF_040675635.1 Streptomyces sp. NPDC049577 | reverse complement strand
CTCGATCATCGCCGCGCGCACGATCATCGCCTGGCCCGCCCCGAACGCGCAGAACACCGAGGCCTCCCACGGCTCGGCGCTGGGCGAGGCCGAGGGCCGCACCCGGCGCAACCGTTTCGACCGGATACGGTCGGTTCCAGGCGTCCCCGGAACCGACCGCCCCTGGGTGGCGGCCGGGCTGCTGTCCCCTGCTGACCGGTCGCCGTGCCACCGGAGTGAGGTCCCACGGCGCGCGTGGTCGCGCGCCACACACTCCGGTGGAATCCGCCCTGCCGTGCCGGGCGCCCAGAAGAACAGGGACGGAAGCCACGCGTGGATCTCGGTGGGGCCGCTCCTGGCTGGCGCGGACACCGGGTCCAACGAAGCCGGTCGGAGCACGGTCACGCTCCGTACGGGTGACGGCGTCCGAACTCAGATGCGGCCGCGGCACAGTTCCAGCAGCGTCATGGCGAGCGCCGTGCCGGGGCGGCCGAGCTGGTCGCCGTAGTGGTTGATGATCTCCATCTCGCGGGAGAGGTGGACGCGGCGGCCGCCGGACGCGATGCGCTCGCGCTGGATCACCGCCGAGACGGCCATCCGTTCCTGGATGAGACCGATGATCCGGCCGTCGAGATCGTCGATCCGCTCCCGGGCGCCGGTGATCAGGCCGGCGGCCTCGCCGGTGCGGGCGCCCGTGCCGGTGGCCGGGTCCTGTGTGGTGGTGGTCATGGTGTTTTTCTCCAAAAGGGGCGGGCGGCCCCCCGGAGCGACAGGACCCGGGAAACGGCAGACGCCCCGGGCCTTGTCGGCCCGGGGCGCCTGGGAAGTCGCTGTCTGTGGCTCAGCAGCACGACCATGGCAGCCGGACGGGCCGGTTGCCATAGGTAAAGACGAAGGTCAGCTGCGTGCGCATGGGGGACAGTATGGCCCGGGCGCGGTCCCCGGGCCAACGCGGGTTCGGATGGTGAGACAAAAGCGAGCACCCGGGCCCCGGTAGAATCGACAAATACAGACCCCCACCTCGACCGCCGGAAGGCCGCTCCCGTGTCAGCAGCACCACCCGCCGCCGCCCACGACAACACCGCGGAACCGGTGCTCGTTGTCGACTTCGGCGCACAGTACGCACAGCTCATCGCCCGCCGCGTCCGCGAGGCCCGGGTGTACAGCGAGATCGTCCCGTCCACCATGCCGGTGGCGGAGATGCTCGCGAAGAACCCCAAGGCGATCATCCTCTCCGGCGGTCCCTCGTCGGTGTACGAGGAGGGCGCCCCGCGCCTCGACGACGCCCTCGGCCTCTTCGAGGCCGGTGTCCCGGTCTTCGGCATGTGCTACGGCTTCCAGCTGATGGCCACCACCCTCGGCGGAACGGTCGACAACACCGGCGCCCGTGAGTACGGCCGTACGCCGCTGACGGTCGCGAAGCCGGGCTCGACCCTCTTCGAGGGCACCCCCACCGAGCAGTCGGTGTGGATGTCCCACGGCGACGCCTGCTCGGCCGCGCCCGAGGGCTTCGCCGTCACCGCCTCCACGGACGTCGTGCCGGTCGCCGCCTTCGAGAACGACGAGAAGAAGCTGTACGGCGTGCAGTACCACCCCGAGGTGATGCACTCCACGCACGGCCAGCTCGTCCTGGAGCACTTCCTCTACCGCGGCGCGGGCATCGAGCCGACCTGGACCACCGGCAGCGTGATCGACGAGCAGGTCGCCGCGATCCGGGAGCAGGTCGGCACCAAGCGCGCCATCTGCGGCCTGTCCGGCGGTGTCGACTCCGCCGTGGCCGCCGCCCTCGTGCAGAAGGCCATCGGCTCCCAGCTGACCTGCGTCTACGTCGACCACGGCCTGATGCGCCAGGGTGAGACCGAGCAGGTCGAGAAGGACTTCGTCGCGGCCACCGGCGTGCAGCTGAAGGTCGTCGACGCGCAGGAGCGCTTCCTGTCCGCGCTCGCCGGGGTCTCCGACCCCGAGGAGAAGCGGAAGATCATCGGCCGGGAGTTCATCCGGGTCTTCGAGCAGGCCCAGGCCGAGATCGTCGCCGAGGGCGACGAGAGCGGCGAGCCGGTCGAGTTCCTCGTCCAGGGCACCCTCTACCCGGACATCGTCGAGTCCGGTGGCGGCACCGGCACCGCAAACATCAAGTCCCACCACAACGTGGGCGGCCTCCCCGAGGACCTGGAGTTCAAGCTCGTCGAGCCGCTGCGCCAGCTCTTCAAGGACGAGGTCCGCATGGTCGGCCAGGAGCTCGGTCTCCCGGCGGAGATCGTCCAGCGCCAGCCCTTCCCGGGGCCGGGCCTGGGCATCCGCATCGTCGGCGAGGTCACCAAGGAGCGCCTGGACCTGCTCCGCGAGGCCGACGCGATCGCCCGCGAGGAGCTCACGGCGGCCGGTTTGGACCAGGAGATCTGGCAGTGCCCGGTCGTCCTGCTGGCCGACGTCCGCTCGGTCGGCGTCCAGGGCGACGGCCGCACCTACGGCCACCCGATCGTCCTGCGCCCGGTCTCGTCCGAGGACGCGATGACCGCCGACTGGACGCGCATGCCGTACGACGTCCTGGCGCGCATCTCGACCCGCATCACGAACGAGGTGCGGGACGTCAACCGCGTCGTCCTCGACGTGACCAGCAAGCCGCCGGGGACGATCGAGTGGGAGTAGTCCTCCTGCGGGGCCTGCAGGGCCCGTAGGACCAGAAGGTCAGCGCCACCGCCGTCGCTCATTCGTTTGAGCGGCGGCGGTGGCGTTTGCGGTGGGTACGCTGGCCGTACAGGCGAGACTCCGTCCCATGGGAGCAATCGTGAGCGCTGCACCCGAGTTCGAGCTGGACGAGCGGTACAACTATCCGGTTCCCCCGCCCGGGGGCTGGACGGCAGACGACCTTGACCGGCTTCCGAACCTGCCGCGGCGCACGGAGCTGATCGACGGGAGCCTCGTCTTCATGAGTCCGCAGACCGAGTTTCACATGCGCGCCATGCGCTTGCTGGAGAACGCTCTGCTGGACCAGGCACCGGACGATCTCGATGTCTTCCGGGAGTTCGGTATCAAGATCGACAGGCGCAACCGTCCTGAGCCCGACGTCCTGGTGGTACGAGCCGGCGCCGATACGGGTCCGAAGCGCACCTGTCTCAGGCCGGAGGACGTCCTCCTGGCGATCGAGGTGGTGTCGGAGGATTCGGAGGAGCGTGACCGCGAGGCCAAGCCACGCAAGTACGCGGCAGCGGGCATCCGTCACTTCTGGCGCGTCGAGCAGAATGAGGAGGGCCTCCCCGTCGTGTACGTCTTCGAGCTCGACCCTGCGACGTCCGCTTATGCGCCGACCGGGATCTTCCATGACGAGCTGGAAGTGAAGCTACCGTTCCTCGTGCGCATCGACCTCACCGCGATCAACCGACGCCGTCCTGCGCGGGACGACTGAGTCCGGGGCTCTGGCCCCCTCCGATACCCGGCGGTAGCTTCCCTGGTACAGCCATGGATCACGGAGGCCCGCCATGCCGGAGGAAAGAGCAACAGCCCAAGCAACAGCCCCCCAGCCCATACCCACCGACCGACTTCACTTCGCCCTGCCCCCCACGCACGAGACCGTCGGCGCCGAGCGGCAGTACCGCAAAGAACGCCTCGCGGCCGCCCTGCGCCTGTTCGGGCGGTTCGGGTTCGAGGAGGGCGTCGCGGGGCACATCACCGCGCGCGATCCGGAGTTCACGGATCACTTCTGGGTCAATCCCTTCGGGATGTCCTTCAAGCACATCACCGTCTCCGATCTGATCCTGGTCAATCACCAGGGCCAGGTCGTCGAGGGCCGGTACCACGTCAACCAGGCCGCCTTCGCGATCCACTCGCAGATCCACCGGGCCCGCCCCGACGTGGTGGCCGCCGCCCACAGCCACTCCGTCCACGGGCGGGCGCTGTCCACGCTCGGGGAGCTGCTGGAGCCGATCACGCAGGACGTGTGCGCCTTCTACGAGGACCACGCGCTCTTCGACGACTACACGGGTGTCGTCGTGGACGAGGAGGAGGGCCGGCGCATCGCCGCCGCCCTCGGGCCGCACAAGGCGGTGATCCTGCGCAATCACGGGCTGCTGACCGTGGGTGACTCGGTGGACGCGGCCGCGTGGTGGTTCATCACGATGGAACGTTCCTGCCAGGTACAGCTGGCGGCGAAGGCCGCCGGGAAGCCCGTGCTCATCGATCCGGCCCACGCGGCGCACACCCGCGATCAGCTCGGCAACGACCTGGCGGCGTGGATCAACTACCAGCCGCTGTACCAGCAGATCACGCGCAGTGAGCCGGAGCTGCTGGGCTGAGACGCCCGCGCGCGGCTGTCTGAACACCGGCCGCCTCCCCTGCGTATGGTCGTACGACGACGTCGTACGCGAGGACGCGAGGGAGAGGCGGCGGCCGCATGACACTCGGCACAAGGCGTGGCAGGCGGGCGGAGCGCACCGGGGGAGGTGACCCGGCCCGGTACGCGCTGCTGCCGCTGCGGGTCTTCCTCGGGGTGACGTTCCTCTACGCGGGGCTCGACAAGCTCACCGATCCCGCCTTCCTGGCGAGCGACGGCCCGGAGTCCATCGGCGCGCTGATGCACTCGGTGCGCGACTCCGCCGCGCTGCCCGGCCTCGTCGACCTGGGGCTGAAGAACCCCGTCGGCGCCGGCTGGGCGATGGGCGCCGGCGAACTGGCGGTCGGCCTGGGCACGCTGCTGGGCGCGTGCGCCCGGCTCGCGGCCGCCGGGGGCGCGCTGATCTCACTGAGCCTGTGGCTGACGGTCAGCTGGTCGTCCACGCCCTACTACTACGGCAACGACCTGGCCTATCTGATGGCCTGGCTGCCGCTGGTCGTCGCCGGCGCGCCGCTCTGGTCGGTGGACGCCTGGTGGCGCGCCCGGCGGCGCGGGCGGGCGCGCGGGGCGCTGCCGCTCCGCCCGAGCGCCGGCTGACGAGGCGTCACGGGCGGGGCGCCACAGGGCTTCACAGGTGGGGGCGTCACGGACGGGGCGCACCGTCCCGGTCGGCGTCCGAGCGGCGCGCCCGGTGGCGGAGGGTGAAGGTCAGCGTCGACGCCGCACCGCCCAGGCACAGGCCCGCGACCAGGGCGGGCAGCAGCGCGTAGGCCGGGAAGTGCAGCCGGCCGTCCGCCGCCGCGAGGTAGGCCAGGCCGCCGCCCAGCAGCACCAGCCCGACGATCAGCTTGCCGGGCTCGAAGTCGTGCCGCCCGGAGGACGGGCGCGCGAGCTCGCGGGCCCCGCCCCGGCGCGTGTCGTCACGGAGATCGTCACGGAGTTCCACGGGTCACCTCCACCTGGCCGAGGCCGGCCTTCAGCCGCAGGTCCAGCGTGCCGCGCGCGGTGTGGCCGGCGGTCGGTTCCAGCGTCACCGTCCGGTGCTGGCCGGGCTGGACGTCGATGTCGTCGCGGGCTTCTCCGGGCAGCCGGATGTCGCCCAGGCCCACCTCTATGGTCAGCCGCGCGGTCACGTCCTCCGGCAGGACGACTTTGATCCGGCCCGCGCCCGCCTCGGCGGTCGTCGCGACCGTCACCGGCCGCCCGGCGGTCCAGCGCAGGCCGCTCAGATCGAGCACCCCGACGCCGCTGCCCAGCTCGTAGCGGTCCCGCACCTCGGACGGGCTCGCCGGGCGCCAGGTCATGCGGACCCAGTCGTCGGACACGGAGTCGGGCAGCGCGGCGGCGCCCGTCAGCAGCGCGCCGGTGAGCACCGCCGCGACGACCGTGCCGCCCCCGGTGCGCCCGTACACCGAGCTGACCGCGATGCCCAGGCCGAAGACGCCCAGCGCGCAGGCCAGGCCCGTCTCCAGCGAACCGCCCAGCGGGCGGTGGTGCCAGGTCAGCCCCATGCCGAGCCCGAAGGCCAGCAGGGCCAGCAGGAACGTCCAGCCGCCGAGCCGCCGTCCGGTGCGGACGGGCCGGGCACGTTCGGCGGCCGCGCGCTTGCGGTCGTACGGGCCGTCGTCGGGCCCCCACAGATAGCCGGTGCTGGTGGCCCGGCCGACCGGCGCCGCCGGGCCCTTGACCAGGGGGTCCCGCCACCAGGAGGGACCACCGGGCGCGGGCGGGGCCTGCGTCTCCGGAGGAGCCGCCGGCGCGGCGCCCCGGGCCTCGTACGCTGCCGGTCCGCCGGCGTCCCCGAGGGCCGCCTCCGCCTCGACGAGCCGGCGGTGCCGCGACCAGTACGCGGCGCCACCGGTCGCGATCAGCAACATCAGCGAGAACGCCATGACGCCGCTGTTGTTGAGCATCGACAGGAACAGCCCGCAGCCCACCAGCGCGCACAGCACCGCTGTCAGCGCCGGTCCCTCGACCCGGCCGGACAGCAGGCGCCGGCCCTCGTTCTCCTCCTCGCCCTCCAGCGGGACGAGCAGCCACGCGAAGCCGTAGGCGATCAGACCCAGGCCGCCGGTCACGCCCAGGACGCCCAGCACCACCCGGAAGATCACCGGGTCCAGGTCGAAGCAGCGGCCGAGCCCGCCGCACACACCCGCGATCATCTTCTGGTCGCGGCTGCGGCGCAGCGGAGGCCGTCTGCTGTCGTCGCGCGGTGGCCCGGGGTCCTGCCGCGGCGCGGTGCTCGGGGGTGCGTCGGTCATGTGCACATGGTGTCAACCGGAACTCCGCGGCGGCACCCGTGGCGACCCTGGCCCGCCCCTGAGATCGCCCCTGAGAACTCGATGAGGGCGCGGCGGTTAAGGTGTCGCAACGAAGTGGCGCATCGAACACATCCGGGGGAAGCGGAGGCGCGTGCGGTGTACGGGGCACCTGAGACGGCCGGAGCCGGCTCGGAGTCCGGCCGGCTGATCGCCGGCCGGTACCGGCTGACCGAACGCGTCGGCAGGGGCGGCATGGGTACCGTCTGGCGTGCCGAGGACGAACTGCTGGCGCGGCAGGTGGCGGTCAAGCGGCTGCACGTCCAGCCGGGGCTGGAGGAGGACGAGCTCGCCACCCTCTACGAGCGCACCCGCCGCGAGGCCCGCAGCGCCGCCCGTATCAACCACCCCAACGTGGTCGTCGTCCACGACGTGGTCGAGGACGGCGGGCTGCCGTGCATCGTCATGGAATACGTGCCCTCCACGACACTCGGCGATCTGCTCAAGCAGCGCGGCACGGTCGGCCCCGAGGAGGCCGCCCGCATCGGCCGCGGCATGATCGCCGCCCTGCGCGCCGCACACGCCGCCGGCGTGCTGCACCGCGACGTCAAGCCCGGGAACGTCCTCCTCGGCCACGACGGCCGGATCGTCCTGACCGACTTCGGCATCGCCCACTCCACCGGCACCTCCACCCTGACCAAGACCGGCGAGATGGTCGGTTCCATCGACTACATCTCCCCGGAGCGGGTCAAGGGCGCCAAGCCCGGGCCCGCCGCCGACCTGTGGGCGCTGGGCGCCACCCTCTACCAGGCCCTGGAGGGCCGGCCGCCGTTCCGCATGGCCGACGGGAGATCTCCCGTCGGCCCGTCGTCATCGGCTGCGTCAGGCGTCGACCTTCGCCATGACGTCGTCGGAGACGTCGAAGTTGGCGAAG
>NZ_JBFAPH010000310.1:0-7512 GCF_040675635.1 Streptomyces sp. NPDC049577 | reverse complement strand
CCGCCGGCCGGCGCGCCGTGCCGCCGCCGCCCACCGAGCTGCCCGCGGAGCGCTCCGCCGAGGAGACGGCCCGCCGCATGGGCGCGTTCGCGCGCGGCACGCGCTCCGGCCGCGCCGCCCAGGGCGGCGTCCCGCCCACCCGGCCCCGACCTGTCCCCGCTGAAGACGAAGGGAACCCCCACCCGTGAACGACCACCTGAACAAAGAGCTCGGCTGGATGCTCGACGAGGTCGTGAAGATCCCCGAGGCCCGGCACGCGATCCTGCTTTCCGCCGACGGGATGCTGCGCGGGCACTCGCGGGGCATCGACCGCGACGAAGCCGAGCGCCAGGCGGCCGCGCTCTCCGGACTGCAGTCGATCAGCCGCTCGACCGCCGACTTCTGCACGCACCCCACGCACCACGAGACCCCCTGGCGGCAGACGCTCGTCGAGTTCGCGCACGGCTACGTCTTCCTGATCGCGGCCGGCCCCGGCGCGTACCTCGCCGTCTCGGCCACCGAGCACGTCGACATGGAGGCCGTCACCTACCGCATGCAGAAGACCGTCGACCGGCTCGGCAAGGAGCTCGTCAGCCCGCCGCGGCAGACCTCCTGGCAGGGCCCGGGCACCCCGGCATGACCCCGCCGGCGCCGAGGCACGACCGGGGCCTGGTACGTCCGTACGTCGTCACCGACGGCCGCTCGCACCCCACCCGCAACACCTTCGACCTGGTCACCCTGGTCATGGCGCACGGCGACCGCCCCCTCGGCGGTCTCAGTCCCGAAAAACGCAGGCTCATGGAACTCTGCCTCGGCGGTGCCCTGTCCGTCGCCGAGATCGCCGGCCACCTGATGCTGCCCGTCAGCGTCACCAAGGTGCTGCTCGGCGATCTCGTCGACAGCGGCCACCTCAGCACCAGGGCCCCCATTCCCTCGGCGCAGCTGCCCGAGGCCGAGATTCTTCAGGAGGTGCTCGATGGACTTCGCGCTCGCCTCTGAGACGGCCGGCTCCCGCGACCCGGCCGTCTATCTGCCGCGCACCGTGCGGACCGCGGTGAAGCTCCTCGTCGTGGGCCACTTCGCGGTCGGCAAGACCACCTTCGTCGGTTCGCTGTCGGAGATCCGGCCGCTGCGCACCGAGGAGACCATGACGCAGGCCGGCGCCTACGTCGACGACCTGGCCGGCATCGACGGCAAGACCACGACCACGGTCGCCATGGACTTCGGGCGGCTCACGCTGAGCGACAGCCTCGTGCTGTACCTCTTCGGCGCGCCCGGCCAGCAGCGCTTCACCCGGCTGTGGCAGGACATGACGGAGGGCGCGCTCGGCGCGCTCGTCCTCGCCGACACCCGGCGCCTGGAGCAGTCCTTCGACGTCATGGGACTGCTGGAGGAGCACGGACTGCCGTACGCCGTCGCCGTCAACCACTTCGACGGCGCGCCCGTCCACCCCGACGAGGAGATCCGCGAGGCGCTCGACCTCCTCCCCGAGACCCCGCTGATCACCTGTGACGCCCGCGACCGGATCTCCTCCACGCGCGCGCTGATCACCCTCGTCGAGTACCTCCAGACCCGTACCGCGGGTCCCGCCGGCCCGTACGCCCAGGAGCTCGTGTGACCCACCGCCCCGACGCCGGCCCCACGCCGCCACCGGGCTGCCCCGCGCACCACGCCCCACCCGCCGGACCCACGGCCACCGTGTCCACCGTGTCCCCCGTGTCCCCCGCGTCCTTCGCGACGCCCCTGTACGGGCCGGACTTCGCCGCCGACCCGCACGCGGTCTACCGGCGGCTGCGCGCGAACGGCCCGGTCGCCCCCGTGGAGCTGGCGCCCGGCGTGCACGCCACCCTGGCCGTCGACTACCGGGCGGCGCTCGACGTCCTCCGCACCCCCGCCGTGTTCGCCAAGGACCCCCGCCGCTGGCGGGCCCTGGCGGACGGCCGGATCGCCCCGGACAACCCCGTCGTGCCGATGATGGCCTACCGGCCCAACTGCCTGTTCTCCGACGGCGAGGACCACGGCCGCTACCGGCAGGCGGTCGACGACAGCCTCTCCCGCATCGACCCCAACGCCCTGCGCGGTTACGTCGAACGCAGCGCCGACACCCTGATCGACCGCTTCGTCACCCTCGGCGAGGCCGATCTCCTCGGCTCGTACGCCAAGGTGCTGCCACTGCTGGTCTTCCAGCAGCTCTTCGGCTGCCCGCCCGAGCTCGGCGACCGGCTCGTGGAGGGCTTCTCCGGCATCTTCGACGGCGTCGACGCCGAGCGCGCCGACGCCCTCATCACCAGCACGCTCCTCGAACTGATCGCCCTCAAGCACCGCCGGCCCGGCGCGGACATGACCTCCTGGCTGATGGCCCACCCCGTCCAGCTGACCGACGAGGAACTGCTCCACCAGCTCGTCGTCCTCATCGGCGCCGGCACCGAACCCCAGCAGAACCTGATCGCGAACGCGCTCCGGCTGCTGCTCTCCGACGACCGGTTCGCCGGCGACCTGGCCGGCGGCAGCCTGCCCGTCGACGACGCCCTCGACGAAGTCCTCTGGCTCGACCCGCCGATCGCCAACTACGCGGCCCACTACCCCGTCCAGGACCTCGACTACGGCGGCGTACGGCTGCGCGAGGGCGAGCCCGTCGTGGTCAGCTTCGCCGCCGCCAACACCGACCCCGCCCTGGTCTCCGACCAGCGCATCGGCAACCGCGCCCACCTCGCCTGGGGCGCGGGCCCGCACCACTGCCCGGCCAAGAACCCGGCCCGGCTCATCGCGTCCGCCGCCGTCGAACGGCTCCTGGACCGGGTGCCCGACCTGGAGCTCGCGGTCCCCGCCGAACGACTGGTGTGGCGCCCCGGCCCCTTCCACCGCGCCCTCACCGCACTGCCCGTCCGCTTCCCGCCCGCCCCCGCCCCGGCCCGCACCGCCGCTGGAACGGACCCGGCGGCGGACGGCGCGCACAGCCACCCGTACGCCCCCGCACCCGGCCTCCGGGCCACCGAGCCCCCCGCCACGACCCTGGGAGACAGCCCATGGAATGCCCAGTCCACCCCGTCACGATCGACCCCTCCGGCCGTGACATCCACGGCGAGGCAGCCCGCATCCGCGCCCACGGGCCGGCGACCCCGGTCGAGCTCCCTGGCGGCGTGGTGGCATGGGCGGTGACCGAGCAGGCGCTGCTCAAGCGGCTGCTCACCGACCCGCGCGTCTCCAAGGACCCGCGCCGGCACTGGCCGGCCTGGATCAACGGCGAGATCTCGCCGGAATGGCCCCTGTACACCTGGGTCGCGGTGCACAACATGTTCACCGCCTACGGCAGCGACCACAAGCGGCTGCGCACCCTCGTCGCCAAGGCCTTCACCGCCCGCCGCACCGCCGCGCTGCGCCCGCGCATCGAGGAGATGACCGCCGAGCTCCTCGACGGCCTCGCCGCCACCGCCCCCGGTGAGCCCGTCGACCTGCGCGAGGAATACGCCTACTCGATCCCCATCCAGGTGATCTGCGAGCTCTTCGGCCTCGACGACGAACCCACCCG
The DNA here is from genome assembly GCF_040675635.1 of Streptomyces sp. NPDC049577. NCBI lineage: Bacteria > Bacillati > Actinomycetota > Actinomycetes > Kitasatosporales > Streptomycetaceae > Streptomyces > Streptomyces sp. NPDC049577. Next base: position 4,004 of record NZ_JBFAPH010000310.1, on the reverse strand, counting down.
CGAGGGCCTGCGCCGCTGCGTCGACTCCGTCTTCCACACCTCCGCCGACCCGGACGAGGTCACCGCCACCTACGCCGAGCTCTACCGGCTGCTCGGCGGCATCGTCGCCGCCAAGCGCGAGAAGCCCGGCGACGACATGACCAGCGTCCTGATCTCCGCCACCGACGAGGACAACGGCTCGCTCAGCGAGCAGGAGCTCGTCGACACCCTGCTGCTGATGATCGGCGCCGGCCACGAGACCACCGTCAACCTCCTCGACAACGCGATCACCGCCCTGCTCACCCACCCCGAGCAGCTCGCCCTCGTCCGTGACGGCAAGGCCGGCTGGGACGACGTGATCGAGGAGACACTGCGCGCCGAGGCCCCCGTCGCCAGCCTGCCCCTGCGCTACGCCGTCGAGGACATCGAGCTGGACGGCGGAGTGGTGCTGCGCAAGGGCGACGCGATCGTCGCCGGCTACGCCGCCGCCGGCCGCGACCCCGGGGTCCACGGCGACGACGCGGACCGCTTCGATGTGAGACGCGCCACCAAGGACCACCTCTCCTTCGGCCACGGCGTCCACTTCTGCCTCGGCGCGCCCCTCGCCCGCCTCGAAGCCGCCGTCGCCCTGCCCGCCCTCTTCGCCCGCTTCCCGGAGATGTCCCTGGCAGTGGACCCGTCCGAGCTCGAACAGGTCGACTCCTTCATCTCCAACGGCCACCGCCGCCTGCCCGTGATCCTGCGCCCCTGACGGCCCCCGCGCCCCCGCCGCCCACGCCCCCAGCCCCCGCCGCCCACGCCCCCAGCCCCCGCCGCCCACCCCGCCACGACCCACCGGAACCCCACCGGACAGGCAGTCGGGTGGGCGGCAGTCCTGGGCAACGCTTACGATCCTCTGTTGTGTCCAAACTGACCGACCTGCCGAAACGCATTCTCATCGGCCGGGCGCTGCGTAGCGACAAGCTGGGAGAAACGCTCCTCCCCAAGCGCATCGCGCTCCCCGTCTTCGCCTCCGACCCCCTCTCTTCCGTGGCGTACGCGCCGGGTGAGGTGCTGCTCGTCCTGTCCGTGGCAGGTGTGTCGGCCTACCACTTCAGCCCGTGGATCGCCGTCGCGGTCGTCGTGCTGATGTTCACCGTGGTCGCCTCGTACCGCCAGAACGTGCACGCCTACCCGAGCGGCGGTGGCGACTACGAGGTCGCGACCACCAACCTGGGCCCCAAGGCCGGTCTCACCGTCGCCAGCGCCCTCCTCGTCGACTACGTGCTGACCGTCGCCGTCTCCATCGCCTCCGGCATCGAGAACCTCGGCTCGGCCATCCCCTTCGTCGTCGAGCACAAGACGGCCTGCGCCATCGCGGTCATCGTCCTGCTGACCCTGATGAACCTCCGCGGCGTCAAGGAGTCCGGCAAGCTCTTCGCGATCCCGACGTACGTGTTCGTCGGCGGCGTCTTCCTCATGATCCTCTGGGGCGCCTACCGAGGGCTGGTCGCGGGCGACACCATGAAGGCGCCCACCGCCGACTACACGATCAACGCCGAGCACACCGGCCTCGCCGGCTTCGCGCTCGTCTTCCTCCTCCTGCGCGCCTTCTCCTCCGGCTGCGCCGCCCTCACCGGCGTGGAGGCGATCAGCAACGGCGTCCCCGCCTTCCGCAAGCCCAAGAGCAAGAACGCGGCCACCACACTCGCCCTCATGGGCGGCCTGGCCGTCACCATGTTCTGCGGCATCATCGGCCTGGCCATGGCCACCCACGTGCGCATGGCCGAGAACCCGGCCACCGACCTGCTCAAGGACGGCGCGCCGCTGGGCTCCGGATACACCCAGAACCCGGTCATCTCGCAGGTCGCCGAGGCCGTCTTCGGCAACGGCTCGTTCCTCTTCATCGTGCTGGCCGCCGCCACCGCGCTCGTGCTGTTCCTGGCCGCCAACACGGCGTACAACGGCTTCCCGCTGCTGGGCTCGATCCTCGCCCAGGACCGCTACCTGCCGCGCCAGCTGCACACCCGCGGCGACCGCCTCGCCTTCTCCAACGGCATCGTGCTGCTGGCCGGCGCGGCCGCGGTCCTCACCTACATCTACGGCGCCGACTCCACGAAGCTGATCCAGCTCTACATCGTGGGCGTCTTCGTCTCCTTCACCCTCAGCCAGACCGGCATGGTCCGGCACTGGAACCGGCACCTGCGCACCGAGACCGACCCGGCCAAGCGCCGCCACATGATCCGCTCCCGCGCGATCAACGCGTTCGGCGCCTTCCTCACCGGCCTGGTCCTCGTCGTCGTGCTGCTGACCAAGTTCACGCACGGCGCCTGGGTCGCCCTCCTCGGCATGGTGATCTTCTACGCCACCATGACCGCCATCCGGCGCCACTACGACCGGGTCGCCGAGGAGATCGCCGCCCCCGACGAGCCCGGCGACGACACCGTGCGCCCCTCCCGGGTGCACTCCATCGTCCTGGTCTCCAAGGTCCACCGGCCGACCCTGCGGGCCCTCGCCTACGCCAAGCTCATGCGCTCGGACACCCTGGAGGCCGTGAGCATCAGCGTCGACCCGGCCGAGACCAAGGCCCTGCGCGAGGAGTGGCAGCGGCGCGGCATAGACGTACCGCTGAAGATCCTCGACTCGCCCTACCGCGAGATCACCCGCCCGGTCATCGACTACGTCAAGGGCCTGCGCAAGGAGAGCCCGCGCGACGCGGTCAGCGTCTTCATCCCCGAGTACGTCGTGGGCCACTGGTACGAGCACCTGCTCCACAACCAGAGCGCCCTGCGGCTCAAGGGCCGCCTGCTCTTCACGCCCGGCGTCATGGTGACGTCCGTGCCCTGGCAGCTCGACTCCTCCGAGGTGGCCCGCCGCCGCGCCCGCAAGCGCGCCGAGTGGAACGCTCCCGGCTCCGTACGGCGCGGCCCGGCCGCGTCCCCGGAGAAGGAGAAGGCGGCCACCAAGAAGTGACCCGGCGATAGCGCTGTCACAGGCGGGGCGGTGCGGGACGTAGACTGAACGGTCGTCCCCACCGCCCTTCCTACTTCCTACGGAGCCGACCCGTCATGCAGCACGAGACCGACGCATCACTGGTTGGCCAGGAGTACGAGGTCGAGGTCGGCCCGGTGGCCCACGGCGGCCACTGCGTGGCCCGCACCGAAGCCGGCCGCGTCCTCTTCGTCCGCCACGCCCTCCCCGGCGAGCGCGTCATCGCCCGCGTCACCGAGGGCGAGGAGACCTCCCGCTTCCTGCGCGCCGACGCGGTGACGATTCTTTCGGCGTCCAAGGACCGCATCGAGGCCCCCTGCCCCTTCGCCGGCCCCGGCAAGTGCGGCGGCTGCGACTGGCAGCACGCCAAGCCGGGCGCCCAGCGCCGTCTCAAGGGCGAGGTGATCGCCGAGCAGCTGATGCGCCTCGCGGGCCTCACCCCCGAAGAGGCCGGCTGGGACGGCACGGTGATGCCGGCCGAGGGCGACAAGCTCCCGGCAGGCCAGGTCCCGGCCTGGCGTACCCGCGTCCAGTACGCGATCGACGCCGAGGGCCACGCCGGCCTCCGCAAGCACCGCTCGCACGAGGTCCAGCGCATCGACCACTGCCTGATCGCCGCCCCCGCCGTGGACGAGCTCGGCGTCGAGAAGCGCGAGTGGCCGCAGATCGCCTCGGTCGAGGCCATCGCCGCCACCGGCTCCGGCGACCGCCAGGTCGTCCTCACCCCGCGCCCCGGCGGCCGCCTCCCCATCGTCGAGCTCGACAAGCCGGTCTCCGTCCTGCGCATCGGCGAGAAGGACAAGGCCGTCCACCGCGTCCACGGCCGCCCCTTCGTCCGCGAACGCGCCGCGGACCGCACCTGGCGCGTCTCCGAGGGCGGCTTCTGGCAGGTCCACCCCCAGGCCGCGGACCTCCTGGTCCAGGCGGTCATGCAGGGCCTCATGCCGCGCAAGGGCGACATGGCCCTCGACCTCTACTGCGGCGTGGGCCTCTTCGCGGGCGCCCTCGCCGAGCGCGTCGGCGAGAAGGGCGCGGTGCTGGGCATCGAGTCCTCG
>NZ_JBFAPH010000309.1:0-7522 GCF_040675635.1 Streptomyces sp. NPDC049577 | reverse complement strand
GAACTGCCGTGGTGCAGCCAGACCTTGCGGCCGCGGTCCGGTACGGGCGCCACCGGGGCCGGCGAGCTGGACGACGGTGACGATGACGATGAGCAGCACGATGGTGATGTTCATCAGGGCCGTCTCGCGGCGCTGGTAGCCGTAGGTGATGGCGAGGTTGCCCAGGCCGCCGCCGCCGACTGCGCCCGCCATCGCGGAGTAGCCGATGAGGGCGATGACCGTGGTGGTGAGGCCGGCGATGAGCGAGGGCAGGGCCTGCGGGAGGAGCACCTTGAAGACGATGGTCCAGGTGCCGCCGCCCATGGACTGCACGGCCTCGACGAGCCCGTGGTCCACCTCGCGGATGGCGGTCTCCACGAGCCGGGCGAAGAACGGCACGGCTCCGATGGCCAGGGCGACCACGGCGGCGCTGGGGCCGATCGAGGTGCCGACGACGAGGCGGCTGAAGGGGATCAGCCAGACGATCAGGATGATGAACGGCAGCGAGCGCCCGAGGTTGACGATCGTGCCGATCACCTTGTTGACGACGACGTTCTGCAGGAGGGCGCCGCGGTCGGTGAGAACCAGCGCGAGGCCCAGCGGCAGGCCGCCGACGACGGCGTAGACGGTGGACCACCACACCATGAACAGGGTGTCCAGACAGGCGTCCCGCAGCAGGGGCTGCATCTCGGACCAGGTCACTTGGCACCTTCCTTGTGGAGCTCGGCGGCGGGTGCCGGAGCCGTGACGTCGGCGACGTCGACCTGAAGCCCCCGCTCGCGCAGGAAGCCGATGGGGACGACGTTCTCCTCGAAGCGGCCGGGCAGCTCGATGCGCATCCGGCCGATCTGGCGGCCGCAGACGGTGTCCATCGCGGCGCCCAGGATCGAGATGTCGATGTTGTACGTGCGGGAGAGCTGGGAGATGACCGGCTGGGTTGCGGCCTCGCCGTGGAAGGTGACGTCCACGACGGTGCGGTCCGGGCCGGAGGGCTCGCCGCCGACCGGGAACAGCTCGGCGGCCAGCTCGGAGCCGGGGGTGGCGAGCAGTTCGGCGACGGTGCCGGACTCCACGACGCGGCCGCCCTTCATCAGGGCCGCGGAGTCGCAGATGGTCTTGACGACGTCCATCTCGTGGGTGATGAGCAGGACGGTCAGGCCGAGCTGCTGGTTGAGGTCGCGCAGCAGCTGGAGGATGGAGCGGGTCGTCTCCGGGTCGAGCGCGGAGGTCGACTCGTCGGAGAGCAGCACCTTGGGGTCGCCGGCCAGGGCTCGGGCGATGCCGACGCGCTGCTTCTGGCCGCCGGAGAGCTGGGACGGGTAGGCCTTGGCCTTGTCGGCGAGGCCGACGAGGTCGAGCAGTTCCAGGGCCTTGCGCTCGCGCTCCTTGCCGGAGACGCCGAGGATCTCCAGCGGCAGTTCGACGTTGGCCTGCACGGTGCGCGAGGAGAGCAGGTTGAAGTGCTGGAAGACCATGCCGATCCGGCTGCGGGCCTGGCGCAGCGCCGCGTTCGCGCGGTGGCCGCGCCCGGCGAGCGCGGTCAGCTCCTGGCCGGCGACGGTGACCGTGCCGGACGTGGGGCGCTCCAGGAGGTTGACGCAGCGGATGAGGGTCGACTTGCCGGCGCCGCTCTGGCCGACGACGCCGTACACCTCGCCCTCCCGGACGTGGAGGTCGACGCCGTCGAGGGCGGTGACCTCGCGGCCGCGTGAGCGGTAGACCTTTGTCAGGCCCGAAGTGGTGATCACAGGGGTTTCCGTCACTGTCGAGTGCGCGGCGCTGGCGTGCCGGCACGGGCATTCATTGCGGAACGCGGCATGGGAGTCCCCGGCGGCGTGGGATCGGCGGTGGATCGCGGCTGCGGGGTTCTTGACGCGGGGGGCTTCAGCTCTCGGACCGGCGGCGACGGCCTGCCGGCGGGCTTGAAGGAGTCTCGCTTCGGGGCGCGAGGCGCGGAACGGGGGCCCTCAGCGGTCACACATTCGACACATGCAACGAGCACCGGGCGTCGTCATCGCCTCGGTCGCAAGGGTGCGGCTGCTCGTCGTGGTCATGCGGGTCAGTAAAACAGAAGGACGTGCGAGCGGGCCAAGCCTGTCCGAATAGCGGACATCTGTGATCACGTCCTGGACCACGGGCGTGGGTCCGGGGCCGGGGACGGGGTGCCCGGGCCGCCGCATTAAAGTCGTCCCATGCCTGTCACGCCCCTTTCGCCCCTCCGCGCCGCCCGGCGGCCGCGGTGATCGACGCGCTGACGCTCGCCGTCGGTCTGGCCTCGCTCCTGCTGGCCGCCTGGTGCGGCTTCGCCTTCTACCGCGACCAGCCGACCAAGGACTGGCACTTCATCGGCATGGCCGTGGTCTCCGTGCTGGCCCTGGTCCAGCTGGTGATCGGCGTGGTGCGGCTGGCCGGCGGCGACAAGCCGGACCAGGGCATGGCCATCTTCGTGGCCTATCTGCTGGGCTCGGCGGCCGCCGTGCCCGCGGCGGGCTTCATGTCGCTGGCCGAACGCACCCGCTGGGGCTCCGCCACCGTGGCGGCGGGCGGTGTGATCCTCGCCGTGCTCGAGGTGCGGCTGTACGACATCTGGGGAGGCTGAACCGTGTCCGAGACGCCCATGAGGACCGAGGGACCCGCCGAGCCGGGCGCGGGCTTCGAGCTCGGCCGCGGCCCGGGCCGGCTGCTGGTCTGGCTCTACGGGGTGTTCACCGTCGCCGCGGCGTCCCGTTCGATCGTCCAGATGCTGATGGACTTCGGCCGGGCGCCGCTGGCGTATGTGCTGTCGGCGGCGGCGGCCGTGGTGTACGCGTTCATCACGTACTCGCTGGTGCGTGGCGGCGCGACGGCCCGCAGGGCGGCGCTGGTGTGCTGCGCCGCCGAGCTGGCCGGCGTGCTGACCGTGGGCACGTGGACGCTCGCGGACCCGGGCGCCTTCCCCGACGCGACGGTGTGGTCGGACTACGGGATGGGCTACCTCTTCATCCCGGTGATCCTGCCCGTGACCGCGATGATGTGGCTGCGCCGCAAGACCGCCCCGCAGGAGTGAGACCGCCCCGAAGGGGCACGGGGCAGTAGGCGCCCAGCCACAGGCAACCCGCACCCGGTGTCACGCACTGGCCGCGTAGGCGGCCGAGGCGGCTGCCGCGTCCTTCTCCAGCGTGACCAGCGTGAGCTTCCGCGTGACCTGCTCCGTACCGGTCTGCGCGTAACCCCACTTCCGGTAGAGCCGCAGATTCCCCTCACTGCGCTGCCCGGTGGCGAGCCGGTACCGCTTGGCGGACCGCTCCTGGGCCAGCCGGTCCTCGATGGCGACCAGCAGCCGGCCGCCCAGGCCGTGCCGCTGCATGCGGGGGTGCACGATGAGGCCCGTGATGACGGCCGTGCCCGCCGCGTCGACCGTGCCGCGCACCGAGCCGACGACCTCCTCCCCGAGGCGGGCCACGAGCACGCAGCCCTTGCCGAGTTCCGCGCGGAGGTCGGCCAGGCTCTGGGTGAGCGGCTCGATGGAGTAGTCGCCGTAGAGTTCGGCCTCGCTCTGGTAGCAGAGGTACTGGAGCTTGAGGATCTGCTCGGCATCGTCCTCGGCCGCGGCCGAGATGGTCACGCTCATGCCCATGTGCGCATGCCTCCCCTGGTGGGTGTCTAACGCTCCTTTCCCCACGGTCAAGGAGCGGCAATCTCCGCCATGAGCATTCTGCGCAAGCATCCCAGGCAGCGGGAACGCGTGGGCCCCAAAGATCCTTGTGAGATTCCCAACTCTCCTGCGATTTCTCGGTACGTCGGATCCCGCGGGGAGAGCAGCGCCCCGAGCAGGACGGGGCAGGGGCCGGGCAGCCGCCGTACGGCCGCCAGGAGCTGACGGCGTGCCTCGGCGGCCAGCACCGCCTGCTCGACGCCCGGCCCGGCGCCGGGCTGCGGGCCGCCGGTCGGGTCGTAGGGGATCTCGCGCCGGCTACGCCGCCGGGCGCGGCGGGCCTCGGCCCGGACCGCCGCCCGTAACCGGGCGGCCGGCGGCCGGGTCCCCGCCCGGTGCTCGCTCAGCAGCCGCACCCACACCGCCTGTTCCAGATCGGCGGCGTCGACGCCCGCCGCGGGCGCCTCGGCGGCGCACTCCGCGGCGAGGAGCGGACGCAACCGGGTCAGCAGATCGCTCGGGTCGCTCGGGGTCATGACGACGGGGACCGCGCCCGCATACCCCCGGTTGCCGTGCCGCGCGGGAATCACCCTTCCGGGCGAGTGCGCGGCACGGCGGTGCCGGACCGGCGGCGATCGGTGACTAGTGCTTCAGGAAGTCCGCCCGCGCGAGCGATGCCGTGTCGCAGTTGTCCGAGAAGATGCCGTCGATGCCCGTGGCGAAGTACGTCTTGAACGCGCCGAACGCATCGCCGTAGGCGTTCGGGTCCGTTCCGCGCCGGAAGTCGGCCGGCAGGAAGGAGTTCTCGTTGCGCATGGTGTAGGGGTGCAGGATGAGCCCGGCGGCGTGGGCGTCGTGGACGAGCGTGGTGGGCTTGGTGAGCCGGTCCTGGGCGTCCCGCGGGATGATCAGGTTGAGCCAGGGGCCGATGCCCTGCGCGAAGCCGGCGACCCACTTCAGGCCCTGGGGCGTGATGAGGTCCTTGACGGTGCGCGGGTCCTTGGCCTCGACGAAGTCCCAGGGGCGGGTCGGCAGGTCGTCCAGCAGCAGCACCTTCGGGCAGTCGATGCCCAGCTTGCCCAGCCGCTGGAGGCTGCTCGGCTCGAAGGACTGCAGGAAGGTGTGGCCGTCGCGGCCGGCGCGGCCGTAGCGGCGGAGCAGCTTGGCGAGGCGCTCCTCCAGGCCGAGGCCCAGCTTGCGGAAGTAGGTGGGGTGCTTGGTCTCGACGTGCAGCCAGATCCGGCGGCCGCGCTTGCGGCCCTGCTCGTCGGCCCACTTGAGGACCTCTTCGAAGGTGGGCACCTGCCAGCGCCCGTCGTAAAGGGTGTTGCGCTGGCGGTTGCCCGGTATGCGCTCCTTGGCGCGCAGGGTCTTCAGCTCGGCGAGCGTGAAGTCCTCGGTGAACCAGCCGGTGTGGGCCTCGCCGTCGACGGTCTTGGTCGTCTTGCGGGAGGCGAACTCCGGGCGGGAGGCGACATCGGTGGTGGCGGTGATGTCGTTCTCGTGACGGCAGACCAGGTGTCCGTCCTTGGTGGGGACGAGGTCCTGCTCGATGACGTCCGCGCCGTTCGCCAGGGCGTACTCGTAGGAGCCGAAGGTGTGCTCGGGCCGGTAGCCGCAGGCTCCCCGGTGGCCGATGACGGTCGGCTTCGGGAGGTCCCGGTACGAGCCGCCGTCACCGCGCCCGTGCCCGAGGGGTCCGGTGGCCGCCCCGGTGCCCGGCTGCGCGGCCGCCGCGGGGGCCGCGCCGGCTCCGAGGGCGACCGCCCCCGCGCCGAGGGCCGCCGCGGCCCCCAGCACCGTGCGCCTGCCCGGCCGCTGCTCCTGCTGCATATACGCTCCTCGCTCGGTTCGTTCTGGTGTGCCCGCCCGGCGGCCGTCCGGCAGCCGGCGGACCCGGCTGATCGTAGGCATGTTCGTCTTTCGCGTCGAAGGACTGGACCGGAACGGAGGAAAAACTCACGTCAACACTGCGTATCGGGTGTGTGAACCCGGTGTGCGCGGGGGCCGTACCCGCGAGTATCGTCATCGGCTGCGCGCTAGCATGCGGCCCGCGTTCGCGTCCGCCGCACGGCCGGCGTCGCATCCACCACCACCGACCGGAGGAACCGTTGTCCCGCATCCTGCTCAAGGCGTTCCTGGGATTCCTCATGCGCGTCCTGTACCGCCCCAAGGTGGAGGGCGTGGAGCACATCGCCGAGAGCGGCCCGGTGATCCTGGCCGGGAACCACACGACGTTCATCGACTCCCTGTTCGTGGCGCTGATCGTCAAGCGGCAGGTCTACTTCATCGGCAAGGACGAGTACGTCACGGGCAAGGGCCTCAAGGGCCGGCTGATGGCGTGGTTCTTCCGTTCCTCCGGCATGGTCCCGGTGGACCGCGACGGCGGCAACGGCGGTGTGGCGGCGCTGATGACCGGGCGCCGGATCCTCGACGAGGGCAAGGTCTTCGGCATCTACCCCGAGGGCACCCGCTCCCCCGACGGCCGTCTCTACCGCGGCCGCACCGGCATCGCCCGGCTCACGCTGATGACGGGCGCGCCGGTCGTGCCGTTCGCCCTCGTCGGCACGGACAAGGTGCAGCCGGACGGCAAGGGCCTGCCCCGCATCGCCCCGGTGACCGTGCGCTTCGGCGAGCCGCTGGACTTCGGCCGGTACGAGGGTATGGACCGCGACCGCTACGTGCTGCGCGCCGTCACCGACGAGGTGATGAGCCAGGTGATGCGGCTGTCCGGCCAGGAGTACGTGGACGTCTACGCGACCAAGGCCCGCCAGGCCAAGGCGGCCTGACGGCCGCACCCTCGGCGCTCACCCCGCCGCTGTGCGCTCGATGCGCGCGGCGGCGGGGTTTTCGCGTTCCCGGGGTCTTCGCGTTCCCGGGATCCTCGCGTGCCGGGGGCTTCGCGTGCCCGCCGACCGTCAGGCGCCGCCGAGGCAGCGCGGCTGGAAGTGCGGGTCGGCCGGGCCCTTGCGGCCCAGGGCGTTGAGCACCCACTGGGCGACGACCGGGTCCTTGGTCGCCTGGTCGTGCATGAAGGGGTCGAGCGGACAGGTGTCCTGGAGCACCGTGTTGGTGAGGTGCTCGGCCGGGCCGGTCAGCAGGGCGCTGGTGTAGGGGATGACGACCTCGTCGTGGCGCGTGGTGATGACGGTGTAGTCGGGGCCGGCCGGGGTCTCGTCGCCGGCGTTGAGCTTCTTCATCAGCTCCGAGCCGGGCCGCTGGTCGAGACAGGACGGGCAGAAGGTGTACCCGGCGGCCAGGGCCAGCGGGTTCTCCGTGCCGTGGTTGGAGGGGACGATGCCCACGAGGTCGTCGACCTTGTCGGCGCCGCCGAGGAACTTCACGTAGTAGCGCGGCATCATGCCGCCCTGGCTGTGGCCGACGATGTCGACCTTCGCCGCTCCCGTCGCGCCGCGCACGGCCTCGACGAAGTCCCGGAGTTCGGCCGCGGCCTGCGGGACCGGGTCGGTCTCCAGGTGGCCGTAGTTGAAGGCGAAGACGCAGTAGCCCGCCTCCTTGAGCGCCGGGGAGAGCCTGGCCCAGTTCTCGGCCATGAGCTTGAAGGTGCCGTTGACGAGGACGACCGGCTGCGGGTGCGCCGAATCCGGCTTGCAGGACCAGTCGTTGGCGCCCTTGGGCGGGACGTCGAGGACGGAGGCCGAGGCCGGGGAGGCGACGGGGCCGAGGAGGCTCAGGGCGGCGCCGGCCGCGGCGGCGACCAGGAGCCGTGCAGTGGTGCGCAGGCGCATGGGGGATTCCTTTGAGAACACGGGGTATCCCGCTGCGGGACGCCCTCGTCCGAACCGCGTTCGACAATGTCGACCGCTGGACGAGATGATCTCGGCCGTGTCAGGGCGGCGTCAATAGAGTTACCAGCCGGTAAACGTCACATGGGCCGGGGCTTGCCGC
>NZ_JBFAPH010000308.1:0-7540 GCF_040675635.1 Streptomyces sp. NPDC049577 | reverse complement strand
GGCACTGCGAGTCCTGATTGATTTCTGGGACTACTGCTGCCAGGCACACTCTGATGAGGTCGATGAGTACAGGCGTCAGTATGCCTCGGTCGGCGACGGCGAGCTGCGGTACCTGGCGCTGTGTCTGGTGCTCCTCACGGGGCCGGGGGTGCTGGCCATGGAGTCGGTGGAGGAGGTGCTGCCGGCGCGCCAGGTGCTGACGGTGGTGGCGGACGGCCTGGACAGGTGTCTGGATCCCGGGCAGGCGGGGGAGCTGCTCGCGCTGGCGGCACGGATGTGCGTGCGCGGACACATCCGGCTGGTGGGCACGGTACGCGGGCCGGTCGCGGGGGCGGCGGAGGAGATTGTGAAGGAGGCGGTGGGGGAGGCCGTCGAGACCTCGATGGTAGACCTGGGGGCGTGAGCGAAGACATCGATCTGAAGGCCCTGCAGCGGCGTCTGGCCGCGTTCGCCGCGGCACGCGACTGGCAGCCCTACCACACGCCCAAGAACCTCGCCTCGGCCCTCAGTGTCGAGGCATCCGAACTGATGGAGATCTTCCAGTGGTTGACGCCGGAGGAGTCGGCGCGGGTGATGGCGGTACCCGAGACGGCGGAACGGGTGAAGGACGAGGTCGCGGACGTCCTGGCGTATCTGCTGCAGTTCTGTGAGGTGCTGGGGGTCGATGTGCTGACGGCGCTCTCGGAGAAGATCGACCGGAACGAGCGACGGTTTCCGGCGACCCGGAATTCGGGCGATCGTCACTCTCCGGAGTGATTGAGTTGTCCACAGCGCATTTGGTATCCACAGATTTCTGAATTCCCCTGGCTTTTCCGGCGGTTAGTCATCACTCTGGGTAGTGAGAGCGGGACGTCGGAAAAGGCGGGGACGGGGATGGACGCGGTACGGCTGATCGAGGCTACGAGACTCGCCCTGGCGGGGGCGAGCGCGACGCAGGACATCGTGACGGAGGCATGGCAGACCCAGGCGTTGGCGGAGGCCGTGGGCAGCCGGCTGGCCGTCCAGGGGCCGTTCGAGGCGCGGGCTGCCGCCAGGAGTCTGAGCGAGGCGGGCGGCAAGGGCTCCGTCGCCCTGCACCGGCTGACCCTGAGGGCCGGGGCCCTGCGGGCGGCTCAGCTCACGGAAGTGCGCGACCCCTGGGCGGCGTTGTCGGATCTCGGCGAGCTGCTGGGCGAGGTGGGCATAGCCCTGGTCGGCGTGGCCGGCGCCTGTGAGGAGGACGGGGTCTACTGGCAGTGCATCGAGGCCATCGATGCCGCCGACGAGACCAGCGACCGGGTCGCCGGTCTGCTCAGGCGGCTCGCCGTGCGGGAGCACGGAGGCGCGGCATGAGCGGGGACGAGGGGCGCCGCTTCGGCACGAACCGGCGCGGAGTGCGTGCGGGGTCGGCGGGAGTGCCGGACGCCGGCGCCGACTCCGCGGCCGCCGGCGGGGCGCCCGGTGGAGGACCGGTTCCAGGCGTCCGGGGCTTCCGGGTGCCGTCCTGCGGGTGCCGGGCATGCGGCCGCCGGCTCGCCGGCGCGTGGGCCCCCGGGCTCCGGTCGCCCGGACCGTCGTTGCCACGGGCGCCGTCGGCCCCCGGGATCGAGCGCCCCGCCGCTCGCCTTGCCGCCGGCAGGGACGGGGTGGGTGATCCGCCCGGCAGCGATCACGGCGACTGCGTGCGCTGTCGGGAAGATCGCGGCGACCCGGGGGCGGACCCGCCATGAGGGGCCGTCCGGTGGCGCGGGCCGACGACACCGGGCCCAGCGGTCGGGGACGCCGACCGCGGTCACCCGGTGGTGACGCGCCGGGTCGCACGGGCTTGGGCGCCCTGCTGCCTGCCTGCCGGCGCCGGCCCGTCAGAGCCCATCGTGTTCGGCCTCGCCGGCTCCGCCGGCCGTCGGAGCGTCGTTCCCGGGACCGTCCGGCTCGGGCCTGCGGGCCGCAGGCCGGAGGTCGGCGTCGAGCTGCGTCAGATCGGCGTTGAGTGCCGCCATCAGCTCCTCCATCTGCTGCAACAGGCCCTTGGGCGCGCCCTGTGGCGCGGCGGCGCCCTCGCTGGGCACCGCCTCGTCGGGCACGGCTTCCTGGTGCATCTGGCCTCCTCGGCCCCTGGCCCTCCCGGCGCGTGCGGGCGGGCTGTGTCGCGATCGTCGCATCCGGAAGTGCTCACCGGTGCGCGGGCCGGGCGGTCCGGCTCCGCCCGAGCCAACGATCTCCGGGCGTGCCGGACACTGGCCGGTACTCCACCGGCAGAAGGAGCTGACGGAATTTCACCCTGGCGGGGCGGGGCAGGTGGGGCGGGCGGTGGTGGGTTGACGAGTGTTCGAGCGTGCAGGATGGAGGGATGGACCTTCGTATCTTCACCGAGCCCCAGCAGGGGGCGAGCTACGAGACGCTGCTCAGTGTCGCCAAGGCGAGCGAGGACCTCGGCTTCGATGCCTTCTTCCGGTCGGACCACTACCTGGCCATGGGGGCCTCGGACGGTCTGCCGGGTCCGACCGACGCGTGGATCACCCTGGCCGGGCTCGCCCGGGAGACCCGGCGCATCCGGCTCGGCACGCTGATGACCGCCGCCACGTTTCGGTTGCCCGGAGTGCTGGCCATCCAGGTGGCCCAGGTCGACCAGATGTCCGGCGGCCGGGTGGAGCTGGGACTAGGGGCGGGCTGGTACGAGGAGGAGCACACGGCGTACGGCATCCCCTTCCCCAAGGAGAAGTTCGCCCGCCTGGAGGAGCAACTGGCGATCGTCACCGGTCTGTGGGGGACGGAGGCCGGCAAGACCTTCAGCTTCGACGGCACCCATTACCGGCTCACCGACTCGCCCGCGCTGCCCAAGCCTGCGCAGTCCCGGGTTCCGGTGCTGATCGGCGGGCTGGGCGCCACGCGCACGCCCCGGCTCGCCGCGCGTTACGCCGATGAGTTCAACATCCCGTTCGCGTCCGTCGAGGACAGCGAGCGGCAGTTCGGCCGGGTCCGGGCGGCGGCGGAGGCCAACGGCCGTAAGGGCGACGACCTGGTGTACTCCAACGCCCTGGTCGTCTGCGTCGGCAGGAACGACGCCGAGGTGGCGCGCCGTGCGGCGGCCATCGGCCGCGAGGTGGACGAGCTCAAGGCCAACGGTCTGGCGGGCTCGCCCGCCGAGGTCGTCGAGAAGATCGGGCGCTACGCGGCGATCGGCTCGTCCCGGATCTACCTCCAGGTCCTGGACCTGCAGGACCTTGACCACCTGGAACTGATCTCCGCCCAGGTGCAGTCGCAGCTGAACTGACCGACCACACACCGGAGCGAAGGAACCAGCGAAGGAACCAGCTGAGGAACCAGTGGAGGGAGCAGCGTGATGTCCGCGCCCGCCGTGCCGCTCGCCGACGCGCTCGCGCGTGGGGCGCTCGTCCTGGACGGCGGCCTGTCCAACCAACTCGCTGCCCAGGGCTGCGATCTGTCGGACGACCTGTGGTCGGCCCGGCTGCTGGCCGACGATCCGGGTGCCGTCGAGGCCGCGCACGACGCGTATGTACGGGCCGGGGCGCGGGTGCTGATCACGGCCAGCTACCAGGCGACCTTCCAGGGGTTCGCCCGCCGGGGGCTCGGGCCGGAGGAGGCGGCGGCGCTGCTGCGGCGGAGCGTGGAGCTGGCGCGGCGGGCGGCGGGGCGCGGGGAGCGGGAGGTGTGGGTCGCCGCGTCCGTCGGGCCGTACGGGGCCATGCTCGCGGACGGCAGCGAGTACCGCGGCCGGTACGGGCTGGGCGTGGCGGAGCTGGAGCGGTTCCACCGGCCGCGTGTCGAGGCGCTCGCCGCGGCCGGGCCGGATGTGCTGGCGCTGGAGACCGTGCCGGACGCGGACGAGGCGCGGGCCCTGCTGCGGGCGGTGAAGGGATGCGAGGTGCCCGTGTGGCTGTCGTACAGCGCGCTGGGCGGGCGGACGCGGGCGGGACAGCCGTTGGAGGAGGCGTTCGCGCTCGCCGCGGGGGACGAGCAGGTCATCGCGGTGGGCGTCAACTGCTGTGAGCCGCACGACGTGCTGCCGGCCGTCGAGACGGCCGCGCGGGTCACCGGCAAACCGGTGGTGGTCTACCCCAACAGCGGGGAAGGATGGGACGCCCGGGCCCGGGACTGGTGCGGGGCGCCCGCCTTCGATCCCGCGGCGGCCCTGGAGTGGCGGGCGGCGGGGGCGCGACTCATCGGCGGCTGCTGCCGGGTCGGCCCGGACCACATCGCGGCGCTGGCCGCGCGGCTGGACGACGAGCTGTGGCCATGAGACGACCAGCGATGGGACGACCTCGAAAACCAGTAGGAAAGGGGCTGAGCGGGCATAGATAATCTTTCACGTGTTTCTGACGATCAGTACCTTCGGCATACCCGGTAGCCCCGCGACCGACCTCGGGTTCCTGCTGCACAAGCACCCCGACCGGGCGCAGCGGTTCTCCACCTCCCACGGCACAGCGCACGTCCTCTACCCCGAGGCGGACGAGCGGCGCTGTACGGCGGCGCTGCTGCTGGAGGTCGATCCCGTGGCGCTGGTGCGGCGCGGCAGGGGTAAGGGCCGTGGCGGCGCGCCGGACTCGGCGCTCGCGCAGTACGTCAACGACCGCCCGTACGCGGCGTCGTCGCTGCTGGCCGTGGCCATCGGCAGCGTGTTCTCCAGTGCCGTCAAGGGCCAGTGCGCGGCCCGGCCGGAGCTGGTGGAGCGGCCCAGGCCGTTGCGTGTCGAGGTGCCCGCGCTGCCCGCGCGGGGCGGCCCGGAGCTGGTGGAGCGTCTGTTCGCGCCGTTGGGCTGGAAGGTCTCGGCGCGGCCGGTGGTGCTGGACGAGCGGTTCCCCGAGTGGGGCGAGTCGCGTTACGTGGCGCTGACGCTGGAGGGCGAGCTGCGGCTGGTCGAGGCGCTGCGGCAGCTGTATGTGCTGCTGCCCGTGCTGGACGACGCCAAGCACTACTGGGTGGCGCCCGACGAGGTCGATAAGTTGCTGCGGCACGGTGAGGGCTGGCTGGAGGGCCACCCGGAGCAGCAGCTGATCACCAGCCGCTACCTGGCCCGGCGCCGGTCGCTGACCCGGGACGCCCTCGACCGGCTGGCGCTGGCCCGGCTCGCCGAGGCCGACGACACGGACGCCGACGAGCTGGACAACGCCGTCGACGAGGCCGTCGACACCGAGGAGCGGCCCGTGCCGCTGGCCGTGCGGCGGCGGGAGGCGATCCTGGGCGCCCTGCGTGCCGCCGGGGCCGTCCGCGTGCTCGATCTGGGCTGCGGGCAGGGTCAGTTGGTGGCCGAGCTGCTGAAGGACCCCGCCGTCACGGAGGTCGTCGGCGTGGACGTCTCGATGCGCGCCCTGAAGGTGGCCGCGCGCCGGTTGCGCATGGACCGGATGACCGAGCGGCAGGCGGCCCGGGTGAAGCTCGTCCAGGGTTCGCTCGCCTACACCGACCGCCGGCTCGCCGGATACGACGCGGCCGTGCTCAGTGAGGTGATCGAGCACGTCGACCTGCCCCGGCTGCCGGCCCTGGAGCACGCGGTGTTCGGTGCGGCCCGTCCGGGGACCGTGATCGTCACGACGCCCAACGTCGAGTACAACGTCCGCTGGGAGTCCCTCCCGGCCGGGCACGTGCGCCACGGCGACCACCGCTTCGAGTGGACGCGGGAGGAGTTCCGGACCTGGGCGCGTGCCGTCGCCGAACGGCACGGCTACGCGGTCGAGTTCTCGCCCGTCGGCCCCGACGACCCCGAGGTGGGGCCGCCCACGCAGATGGCGGTCTTCGGCAAGCGGGCCGGTGACACCGGAAACCGCGCCGGCAGCGGCAGCAACAGCAACAGCAAGAGCACCGACACGATCCCGAAGGAGGCGAGCGCGGCATGACCACGACGCCCCCCACCGCGGCCGAAACCACCGCCGCCGCCACCGCCATCCCCGCCCCCGAAGCCCGCGTGCTCGGCGTGCCGGATCTGGCCCTCGTCGTACTCGTCGGCGCCACCGGCTCCGGCAAGTCCACCTTCGCCGCACGTCACTTCAAGCCCACCGAGACCGTCTCCAGCGACTTCTGCCGGGGGCTGGTCAGCGACGACCCGAACGACCAGAGCGCCAGCTCGGACGCCTTCGACGTCCTGCACTACATCGTCGGCAAGCGACTGGCCGCCGGGCGGCTGACGGTCGTCGACGCCACCAACGTCCAGTCCGACGCCCGCAAGCAGCTCGTCCGGCTGGCCCGCGAGCACGATGTGCTGCCCGTCGCGATCGTCCTCGACATCCCCGAGAACGTGTGCGCCGAGCGCAACGCCGCCCGTCCCGACCGGGCCGCGCTGCCCCGCCGCGTCATCCAGCGCCACCAGCGCGAACTGCGCCGCTCGCTGCGCCACCTGGAACGCGAGGGCTTCCGCAAGGTGCACCTCCTGCGCGGCGTCGCGCAGGCCGAGGCCGCCCGGATCGTGCGGGAGCGCCGCTTCAACGACCTGCGTCACCTCACCGGACCGTTCGACATCGTCGGCGACGTCCACGGCTGCCGCTCGGAACTGGAGAACCTGCTCACCCGGCTCGGCTATGCCCTCGTCCGTGACGAGGCCGGCCGCCCCGTGGACGCCGTCCACCCCGAGGGGCGCACGGCCGTGTTCGTCGGCGACCTCGTCGACCGCGGCCCCGACAGTCCCGGCGTGCTGCGCCTGGTGATGGGCATGGTCGCCGCCGGCCACGCCCTGTGCGTGCCCGGCAACCACGAGAACAAGCTCGGCCGGCATCTCAAGGGGCGCCAGGTCCGGGCGACGCACGGCCTCGCCGAGACGATCGAGCAGCTGGCGGCCGAGGACCCGGGCTTCCACGAGCGGGTGCGGGAGTTCATCGAGTCGCTCGTCAGCCACTACGTCCTCGACGGCGGCGCGCTCGTCGTCTGCCACGCCGGGCTGCCCGAGAAGTACCACGGCCGCACCTCCGGCCGGGTCCGCTCGCACGCGCTGTACGGCGACACGAACGGGGAGACCGACGAGTTCGGCCTGCCCGTGCGCTACCCGTGGGCCGAGGACTACCGGGGCAGTGCGGCCGTCGTCTACGGCCACACCCCGGCCCCGGCCGCGACCTGGCTCAACAACACCATCTGCCTCGACACGGGAGCCGTCTTCGGCGGCCGGCTCACCGCCCTGCGCTGGCCCGAGCGCGAGCTCGTGGACGTGCCGGCCGAGCGCGTCTGGTACGAGCCGGTGAAGCCGCTGGCCGCCGAGGCCCCCGGCGGCGCGGACGGGCGGCCGCTGGACCTCGCGGACGTCACCGGGCGGCGCGTCGTCGAGACGCGCCACATGGGCCGCATCGCCGTCAAGGAGGAGAACGCGGCGGCCGCGCTGGAGGTCATGAGCCGCTTCGCCGTCGACCCCCGGCTGCTGCCCTACCTGCCGCCGACGATGGCACCCTGCGCCACCTCGAAGGAGGAGGGCTACCTGGAGCACCCCGCGGAGGCGTTCGAGGCCTACCGCGCCGCCGGCGTGGAGCGGGTGATCTGCGAGGACAAGCACATGGGCTCCCGCGCGGAGCCCCTGGACTGCCGCGACGCGGACTAGGACCGCGAGCGCTTCGGCGCGGCC
>NZ_JBFAPH010000307.1:0-7579 GCF_040675635.1 Streptomyces sp. NPDC049577 | reverse complement strand
GCAGGCGCAGCCGCTCGGCGCGCTCCTCCGGGGCGCAGTCCCGGAGGAGCTGGAGGGACGCCTGCTGCCAGCGCAGGGCGCTCAGCCGCGTGCCGAGCTCGCGCAGCCGCCCCGCCACGACGTCCTCCAGCGCGTCGTCCTCGTCGAGGACCCGGCCCACCTCCGGGACCGGCAGGTCGAGGGCGCGCAGCGAGCGGATCAGACGGAGCCGGTCCAGCGCCTCGGGCCCGTACCGGCGGTGTCCCCCGGTACTGCGGGCGGCCTCGGGGAGCAGGCCGCGGTCCGAGTAGAAGCGGACGGTCTTGACGGTGGCCCCCGCGCGCTCGGCGAGCTCTCCGATGGTCCAGGTGACGTCGGGCGATGCGGTCTCGGACAAGGGCTTGAACCTCCCTCAGGGGGAGTTCCTACCGTACCGGGGAGCGCGGACGGCCCGGCGGGCCGGGCCGCGCGGACGAAAAGGCATGTAAGGACACGTGAGGAGACGTTCCATGACGGCATTCGTCCTGGTGCCGGGCGCCCATACCGGCGGCTGGATCTGGGGAGAGGTGGCCACCCGGCTGCGGGAGTCGGGGGCCGAGGCGCATCCGGTGACGCTCACCGGCATGGGCGACCGCCGCCATCTGGCGGGCCCGCAGACCGAGCTGGACACGCACGTCGAGGACGTGGTGCAGGTGATCGACCACCTGGACGCCGCGGAGGTGGTGCTGGTCGGCCACTGCTACGGCGTCCACCCGGCGCTCGGCGCGGCCGCCCGGCGCCCGGAGCGGATCTCCCGCATCGTCTACCTGGACTCGGGCATGCCCCAGCACGGCGCCCCGGCGCTCGCCACGTTGCCGCCCGGCGCGGCCCGGATCGAGGAGGCCGAGGACGGCTGGCTCGTCCCCGCGCCGTCCTCCGGCGAATGGCAGCGCTGGGGCAGCACGGCCGGCGTCCCGGAGGAGGCGCTGGAACGGATGTCCCGCCTCGCCGCACCGCAGCCGCTGGGCACGCTCACCCAGCCGCTCCGGCTGACGGAGGCGCTCGCGAAGGTGCCGACGACAGGCGTGCTGTGCACGGCCAACGGGGCGAGCATCGAGACGCTCGAGGCGCTCGTCCGGTTCGGGGACCCGCACCTGAAGGCGCTCACCGATCCCGCGGTGAGCTTCTTCGAACTCCACACCGGCCACTGGCCGATGCTCTCGGCGCCCACCGAGCTGGCCGATGCCCTGCTGGGCGCCGCGGCCGGTGAGGGACACCGCATCACGGCGTCCGCGGAGCAGCCCCCGCGCTCCTTCCTCCTGGACGTCCCCGAGCGGCCCCGCGAACGGCACGGCCACGTCGACCTGTACCTCCCGGACGCCGAGGAGCCCCGCCCGGCGATCGTCTTCGTGCACGGCGGCCCGGTGCCGGCCGAGAGCCGCCCGACGCCCCGGGACTGGGAGGTCTTCACCGGCTACGGCCGGTACGCCGCGAGCCTGGGCGCGGTCGGCGTGACGCTCGACCACCGGCTGCACGACCTGGGCGGCTACGGGGACGCCGCCGAGGACGTCGCCGCGGCCGTCGACCTCGTGCGCGCCGATCCGCGCGTCGACGCGGACCGCGTGGCGCTGTGGTTCTTCTCCGGCGGCGGACTGCTGTCCGCGCAGTGGCTCGCGGCGGCCCCGCCGTGGCTGCGGTGCGTTGCGGCGACCTACGCCGTCCTGGCCCCGCTGCCCAACTGGGGGCGGTTCGACGCCCGTTTCCACCCGGTGGAGGCGCTGCGCACCCCCGGCGGGCCGCCGGTCGTGCTGTCCCGGGTGGAGCTGGAGCGGCCGGAGATCGCGGCGACGGTCGAGGAGTTCCTGACCGCCGCCGGGGAGTGCGGGGCGCCCGTCGAGGTGATCGACGTCCCGCTCGGCCACCACGGTTTCGAGACGATGGACCACACGGACGGAACGCGCCGTGCGGTGGAGCACGCGATGCTGTCGGTGCTGGGGCACCTCGGCGGCTGAGGTCTGCCGGCAATGTGCCGGCCGCAGCCGCGGTCAGTGCAGCAGCAGGTCGATCACACCCGTCAGGTCCTCCTCCCCGCTGCCCTCGGCCAGACGGCGGCGCATCAGCTCGAAGTAGGGGCTGAGCAGTTCCGGGCTGACGCCCTGCTGCTCGGCGGTGCTCAGGAAGGTCGGCGTGCCGGCCACTTGCATGGCGAGCGGGGAGACGACGCCCTTGGTGTAGTCGCCGCTCTTCAGCCGGTCGGCGGTTTCGTGCACTGCCGGGGCCATCGCGACGAGCCAGTCGGCGAGCAGCGGGGCGAGCGACGCGGGGTCGATGTCCTCCTTGCGGATCAGCGCGAAGGCGTGCGCGGCCCCGGCGAACATGCCGTACATGGCGCTGAGCAGGGCCACGTCGTGCAGGGCCGCGAAGCCCGCGTCCTCGCCGACGTAGGTGGTGCCGGCCGGGACGCCCAGCGTTTCCCGGTGCTGTTCGAACAGCTCCTGTGAGCCGCTGTAGAAGACGTAGCCGCCGGCCTCCGGGACACCGATCATCGGCGGGACGGCCATGATCCCGCCGTCCAGGTAGCGGGCGCCGCGCCCGCGGGCCCACTCGGCGCGGGTGCGGGCCTGGGCCGGGGTGCTGGTGGTCAGGTTGACCAGGTCCCTGCCGGCCAGGTCGGTGCCGGCCAGCGCCTCGCCGACCGAGGCGTCGTCCAGCAGACAGACGACGACCAGGGTGCTCGCCGCGACCGCCTCGGCGGCGCTGCCGGCGACCCTGGCGCCCTCGGCGGCGAGCGCCGTTGCGCGGGCGGGGGTGCGGTTCCAGACGGTGAGCGGGTGGCCGGCGGCCAGCCAGGTGCGGGCCAGCGCGGTGCCCATCGCGCCGAGGCCCAGCAGCGTGACGGAGGTCTTCTCGATGGTGTTCGGTGTCATGCCGATTAGGCTGGTCACAGGCCCGGAGGTGATCAAGTACGCACTTCGGAGTGGGTGGTTACCCCGGGGTGAGCGAGCAGGTCGGAGGGGTGGGGCATGACGACGCTGAACCGGCCCGGTGCACCGGGCGGACACGTCTGCGGGATCGATACCGCGATGGAGGTGATCGGCGGCAAGTGGAAGGTCCTGATCCTCTGGGCGCTCCACGAGCAGCCCTGCCGGCGCTTCGGCGAGCTGCGCCGGCTGCTTCCGGGGGTCACCGAGAAGGTGCTGGCCTCTCACCTGCGCGAGATGGAGGCGGACGGCGTCGTGCGCCGCGTCTCCTACGACGAGGTGCCGCCCCGCGTCGAGTACTCGCTGACCGAGGACGGCACACGCCTCAACGACGCCCTCCGGTCGCTGGCCGCCTGGGGCCGCGAGCGGGCGGCCACCCGGGGGCCACAGGAGAGGGCGGCCCAGGGCGTTTCCTGACGGACCCTAGGCCGGGTCTTCGGAGCCGGAGACGAGCCGGGCCAGGTGGTGCAGCGAGTCGGTGAGGTGCTCGGGGCCGAACGGCGGGAACCGGAGGTACTCCCGGATGGACGGCGGTACCGCCGACCAGTCGTAGGTGAGCGTGACCTCGGTCTTGGACGGACCGAGCGGCGTGAGGTCGTAACGCCAGAACCAGCCGCCGAACTCCAGCCGGCCGTCGTCCTTCTCCTGCCCCGTCAGCCAGCCGATGGCGCGCGGCGGGTCGAGCACGTGGACCTTGTTGGCCACCCGGTAGTCACCGTCCGGATGACCGGGGTGGTACATGGCCATCCGGAAGATCTGCCCCACCTCGGTCAGCGGCGCCCGGTCGACGGCTTCCCGGACCCAGCCGGTGCCGTCGATCGCGGCATGGGCCGCCGGGTCCGCCAGGACCGCGAACACGCTCGCGGCGGGCGCGGCGACGGTCAGGGTGGCGCTCACGTTGCCCTGGTCCACGATACGTATCCTGCGCCATGCCGCCGCCCTGTGTCTCGCGTCACACCGCGCCCGTGTCACAGACGGGCGGGCAGCTCGCATCTCGTGGTCGTCAGCGGCGAACGAGGAAGGCGAGACGATGAGCGGACGACACGAAAGCGGCACGACGGCGACGGCGGCCACGCACCGCGTCGTGGTCCTGGGGGCGGGGTACGCGGGCGTGTCCGCGGCGGTCCAGCTCGCGGCCCGGGTCAAGGGCCGGGAGGACGTCCAGGTCACGCTGGTGAACGCGCAGGAGCGGTTCACCGAGCGGCTGCGGCTGCACATGACGGCGACCGGGCAGCCGCTCGCGGAGCTGAGCCTGCCGGAGCTGCTGGAGGGCACGGGCGCGCGGTTCGTACGCGGCTGGGTGACGGCGGTGGACGCGGACGCGAAGACCGTGCGGATCGACGACGACCGGGTCCTGTCCTACGACACGCTGGTGTACGCGCTGGGTGCCGTGGCCGACACGGCCGCGGTGCCGGGCGTCGAGGACCACGCGTACACCCTGGACGGCGCCCAGGACGCCGAGTTCTGGCCGATCGGCTCGCACGGCTGGGCAGCGGCACGGTGGTGGTCGCGGGGGCCCGGCGGCCGCGGTTCCCCGCGGACCGCTCGCGGCAGCGGGAGGTCACCGAGCGGTTCTTCGCCGCCGCGACCGGCGGTGACGTCAACGCCCTGATGGAGCTGCTGTCCCCGGACGTCACCCTGTGGACCGACGGCGGCGGCAAGGTCCGCCAGGCCCTGCGGCCGGTCGTGGGCGCGTCCACGGTGGCGGCCTGGTTCGCGGCCATCGGCACCGTCACCTACCAGGGCATCGAGCCGGCGGACATGCGCGCCGAGCTCGTCGGCATCAACGGCGGCCCGGGCATGGTGTTCAGCGGCCCCGACCGCGTGATCGCCACCGTCACGTTCGACTTCGACGCGGACGGCCGCATCACCGCCATCCACAACGTGGCCAACCCGGACAAGCTCCGGGCCGTCACGGACGGCACCACCCACGACGTGGGAGGGCGTTGACCGTTGTCCATCCGCTGAACCGTTACGGGGTCTCCTTCTCCGTCGCGCAGTCCCGGACCCGGCCCTCCCGCGCCCACGGCCGCAGCTTCTCCGGGTTGCGGACCACCCGGATCCGGGTGACGCGCCCGTTCGAGACCTCGAACGAGGCCACGGTCACGACGACGCCGGCACGCCGGGCCACCAGGCCCGGCACGCCGTTGACCGAGCGCTCCAGGAGTTCCGGCCCCGGGACCGTGCCGGCGATGGCGATCATGTACTGGGCGATGCGCGCGCCGCCCTCGACCGGGCGCAGCACGGCGCCGGCCAGGCCGCCGCCGTCGGCGGTCATCACGGCGGCCGGGTCGAGGAGACCGACGAGGGCCGCGATGTCCTTGGTCTCCCACGCCTTTTTGACGCGCCTCACCACGTCGGCCCGGCCGGTCGCCGTCACCGGGGCGCGCTCGGCGCCCGCCCTCCGCCGGGCGGAGGACGCCAGCTGCTTGCAGGCCGCGGGGGTCCGGCCGAGAACGCCGGCGATCTCGGCGAACGGGTACCGGAAGACGTCGTGCAGGACGAAGGCCACCCGCTCCGCGGGCGTCATCGACTCCAGGACGACGAGGAAGGCCATGTCCACCGACTCGTCCAGAACGATCTGGTCGGCGGGGTCGGCGCCACCCGCATGGTCCCACTCGGTGCGGTCGGGCAGCGGCTCGGGCAGCCACGCGCCGACATAGCGCTCACGACGCAGCACGTCGTTCCTGCGGATCGCGATCGCCCTGCAGACCCTGACCATCTTCCTCCAGGCGGTCTCCGCCGGACTGCTGCTGACCTCGTCCTACGGAGAGACGCTGCACGGTGTCGGGGCCCGCGTGATGTACGGGGCGTCGATGCTGTACGTGCTCGCGGCGGTGCTGGCGTGGAAGCGGGGCGGTGGCTCGCCGCGGCATGTCCGGCACGCGTCGGGATTCCTCGCACTCGCCTCGGCCCAGGTGGTGCTGGGCATCGCACACGTACCGTCGGTCCATCTGCCGCTGGGTGTCCTGATGTTCGATCTGAGCGTACTGGCGCTGGCCCGGCGGTGAGTCCGCGCCTCCCGGCGACGGTTTGAACGCCGCGCGCGGGGGCAGCCGCCTGTTCGTACGGACGTTGATCGGATACGAGGAGGCCGCACATCATGAGTGCCGGTGAGAAGGCCAAGGCGAAGTCCGAGCAGATCAAGGGCAAGGCCAAGGAGGCGACGGGCCGCGCGGTCGGCAACGAGCGCCGGACGGCCGAGGGCCGCATGGAGCAGACCAAGGGCGACCTGCGCGGCGCGAAGGAGAAGGCGAAGGACGCGTTC
Organism: Streptomyces sp. NPDC049577; assembly: GCF_040675635.1. Classification (NCBI taxonomy): domain Bacteria; kingdom Bacillati; phylum Actinomycetota; class Actinomycetes; order Kitasatosporales; family Streptomycetaceae; genus Streptomyces; species Streptomyces sp. NPDC049577. The sequence continues at coordinate 1,372 of NZ_JBFAPH010000307.1, read as the reverse complement.
GAGGACTGAGCGCCCCGGGACACATGGCGGGCCCCCTCACCGGCCGGTGAGGGGGCCCGTTTCTCGCCCTCACCGGGCCCGCTCCTTCCGGAGCTCGAACCACACGCGCTTGCCGACGATGTCGAGCCGGAGCGGCGCACTCGACCACCCCGCCTGACGGTGCGCCCCGCAAGGGGCGCGTGGCGCTCCGAACGTCGCGGCTACGCCGCCGGAGGCTCCGGCTTGAGCAGGGCGAAGGGCGCCCCGAACGGGTCCGCCAGCCAGGCCAGGCGGCCGACGTCCGGGACGTCCGCCGCCGGCATCAGGACCGTGCCGCCCGAGCCCTGCGCCCGTGCGACCGTCGCGTCCGCGTCGGCGACGGCGAAGTACGGGATCCAGCGCGGCTGTTCGCCCTGCCCCTGGGACGGGGCGACGCCGCCGAAGGTCGCCTCCTCCTGGCCGCCCTGCGCGGTCGAGAGGACCGTGTACGTCATGCCCGGTGCCTCCATCTCCGCCGAGCGCCAGCCGAAGACCCGGTCGTAGAAGGCGAGCGCGGCCGGGACGTCGCCGATGTGGAGCTCGGCCCAGCACAGGGCGTCCTCCTCACTGGCCTTCTCCAGGCCGCCGACGGCGCCCGGCTGCCAGACCGCGAACTCGGCGCCCTGGGGGTCGGTGAAACCGGCCATCCGTCCGGCCTCCATGACGTCCATCGGCGGGAACCGCACCGTGCCGCCGGCCTGTTCGACGGACTTGGCGGTGGCGTCCGCGTCGGGGGTGTGGAAGTAGACCGTCCAGGCCGGGCTCGCGCCCTCCTCGGTGAGGGGGCCGAGGCCGGCGACCGTCCTGCCGTCCTTCTGGAAGAAGCCGTAACCGCCCGCGTCCGGACCGGCGGACTGGAATTCCCAGCCGAAGACCGCGCCGTAGAAGGCGGCGGCAGCGTTCGTGTCCGGTGCGCCGAGGTCGAGCCAGTTGGGGGAGCCGGTGACGAAGTCGGTGGTGAGCATGGGGTGCGCTCCTTCGGGCGGAGTCGGCCACGGGCCGGCGCGGGAGGCCTCCCGGCCGGACCTTCAGTCTGGCACCCACCTCTGACAGCCGCGCGACGCGCGAAGGGCGCGTGGGGGCGGGCGGCGCACCGGGGAAGGCCGGAGGGGGTTCACCCGTTCGGAGTACGCCGATGCGGGGCGCGCGGCGGACGGGGTGAGCATGGAGGTGCCGTGAGGCACGTGACGCATCCGAGAACCCAGGAGGGCGATCATGACGACTGCCAAGGACATCATGCACCCCGGCGCGCAGTGGATATCCAAGGACAAGACGGTGCTGGACGCTGGCCGTGGCCACCACCATGCACCACTTCTCGGTCGCCTCCCTGATCGGCTGGGAGCGCGTGGACGCC
>NZ_JBFAPH010000306.1:0-7611 GCF_040675635.1 Streptomyces sp. NPDC049577 | reverse complement strand
GCGGCACTCCACCGGTGCGAGAACAGCGCCGTCGCCGCCGAGGTCTTCGGTGACGATGTGGTCGGCCACCTCGCCCAGGCGGCGCGGCGGCGTCCGCGGCGAGGTACCCGCCGATGACCGCCCGGGTGACGCCCGGGTCCAGGACGCTGCCGCCCGAGGCCAGGGTGCGCACGGCCCGGACGAGCTGCTCGGGGTCGGTGTCCTTGAGCAGGAAGCCGGCGGCCCCGGAGCGCAGCGCGGCGGAGAGGTACTCGTCGGCGTCGAACGTGGTGAGCATGGCGACGACGGGCGGCCGGGGCAGACCGCGCAGCGCGCGCAGGACGGTCAGGCCGTCGGTGTCCGGCATGCGGATGTCCAGGAGGACGACGTCCGGGGAGCAGCGGCGCACAGCCTCCACGGCCGCGCCGCCCCCGCAGTCCGCGACCACCTCGATGTCCCGGGCCGTGCCCAGGATCATCCGCAGCCCGGACCGGACGAGCTGTTCGTCGTCCACCACCGCAACACGGATCACCGCCCGTTACCTCTTCCTGTCCGGCCCGGTGCGCCGCACGGCGACCCGGGCACCCCTTCCAGCCTGCCGCACGGTCACGGCCGAAGCGGACCCGGGAGCTCCGCCCTTCCCCGCGTGCGGGGGACCCTACCCCCGCCGATCGGAGGGGGTGGGCCGGGACCCAGGGCGGATTCCCTCCGGGCGCCCGGACCGGCAGAGTGCTGTCCATGCTGCACCATCCAGGGGACGGCCCCCGTCCCCGTGACCTCCGGCGCGCCCGCGCCCTGGTCGCGGCAGGGGTCTGCGTCGCCTCCCTGGTGGCACTGTGCGGCTGTGCACGGTCCCAGGCCGCCGCATCCCCCACAGGCGGCGGCCTGTCCGTGTCCTACGAGACGCCCGGCAGCGGGCCGGACGAGCGGGCCTTCCTGCACGACCGCGAGCTTCCGGAGCAGGTCGCCGCCGACCTGAACAGCACGCTCCGGCCGCTGCCCGAGCCCGTCCGCATCACCGGCCGGTCCTGCGAGAAGGACGGCGTGCCCGAGTACGACCCGCGGAGCAGCCGGATCGTGCTGTGCTACGGCTTCGTCCAGGAGGTGCGGTCGATGTTCCGGACCGCCGCCCGGGGCGGCGACGGTCGTGCACAGGATGTGGACGAGCGGACGGCCGGCGTCGTCACCGAGACGCTCTACCACGAGGCGGCGCACGCCCTCATCGACAAGCTCGACCTGGCCTTCACCGGGCACGAGGAGGACGTCGCCGACCAGTTCGCGGCCTACCGCCTGATCGCGCGGGGCGCGTCCGGCCGTGCCGCGCTGCTGGCCGCAGCGGACAACTACGCGCAGTACGCCGAGGACGAGGACCGGGAGGACGCCGACCCCTCCGACGAGCACGCGCCGGACGCCGCCCGCAGCGCCAACTACCGCTGCTACCTGTACGGCGCCGATCCTCAGCGGTACGCGAACCTCGTCGACGGCAAGCGGCTGAGCAAGGAGCGCGCCGGGCTGTGCCAGGAGGAGTACCGGGCGCTCCGGCGCGGCTGGAGCAGGCTCCTGGCCGCGCGCCCGTCCGGCGGACCGGTGTGACCGCGCGGGTCGCGGCGGTGCCGGACCGGCCGTAGCCCCGGAAGCTCCGCCGGCCGGGCGCCTGTCACGGCCGCGGCCAGTGCGGCGGGGCCGTCGGGGCCGGGCCCAGGGTCGTCGTGCCCGGTGCGGCCCGGTGCCCCAGCCCCGTGCGGTACGCGTCCAGGGCCGCTTCCACCCGTCCCGAGCGGCGCAGCAGGTCGCCCAGCAGCCGGCACAGATCGGCGAGGTCCCCGGCCGCGCCGGTGCGCTCCAGCAGGGAGAGCGCGGCGCAGTAGTGCTCCTCGGCGGCCTCGGTGTCGCCGCGTTCCTCGGCGATGAGCCCCAGCAGCCGGTGCGCGCCGCCCGCGTGCACCGCGCCGCGCTCGGCGCCGAGCGCCGAGGGCGACAGCAGGGGGCGCAGCAGCTCCTCCGCCTCGGCCGCCTTGCCGCGCCGCCGCAGCACGTCCGCCAGCTCCACCTCCACCTGCACGGTGAACAGCGCGGCCCGCTTGGACGCCAGCATGTCCCGGGCGGTGCGCAGCTCGCTCTCCGCCTTGCGCAGATTGCCGTCCTGGGCGTGCACATAGCCGCGCATCCAGTGGCAGTGCGCCAGTTCGGTGCGGATGTGCAGCTGCTGGTAGAGCTCCTGGGCCTTGGCCAGCGAGGCGTCGGCCTCGGCGATCCGCCCCTCGGCGATGAGGGTGCGGGCCACACCCCGGTGCATGCCGGCGACCGCCGCCGGGTTGTCCACCTGCGGCGCGAGCGCCAGCGCGAGCTCGGCGGCGTGCACGGCGCGCGCGTGCGCGCCCATGTCCATGTAGGGCGCGATGGAGGCGGTGTAGAGCAGCAGCAGGGCGTCCGGGTCGTGCAGCCCCGAGGCGTTGAGCTCGTCGATCGCGCTCTCCAGCAGATAGCAGGAGTAGCGCAGTTCGCCCGCGAGGAGATGGGCCGTGGCGCGGCCGCGCAGGGCGGGCACGCGACGCGGCAGCGGCTCGTGCGCCAGCAGCGCCTCCGCCTCGGCGAACCGGTCGCGGGCCTCGGTCAGGTCGCCGGTCTCCAGCGCGCAGTCGCCGAGCCCGAGCAGCGCGGTGAACTGCTCGTGGACGAGCGTGTAGACGCCTGCCTCCTCGCTCAGGGCCCGGAAGAGCCCGGCCGCGTCCTCGGCCGCCCCGGTGGCCAGCGTGCGCCGGGCGTCGGTCAGCCGGAGCCGCAGCTCGGTCGCCAGATGCGGCGGCCGGCCGGTCACCAGCTCCTCGACGGTGGTGCCCAGCCGCTCGGCGAGGTGCCGCAGCGCGGTCTCGGAGGGCCGCACCTTCCCGGACTCGAGGGTGGAGATGTAGGCCGCCGTGTAGGCGGGTTCCGCCAGTTGTTTCTGGGTGAGTCCCTTTTCCGTCCGCAGCCGCAGCACGCGCCGTCCGATGTCGGCGGGCCCGTCCGTGCGTATGCCATGGGTGCTGTTCTCGGCCACTTCCGCCCCTCGGTACATTGCGCCGTGTTTCCAGACTTCCACGCCGTGAGTCGAGTCCGCCGACGTGAGGATGCAATCGTGCCGAAGACCATGGGAGAGGGCCGCCGGGCCGCCGCGGCGGGCAGGGTCCGCCAGCCGGGGCTCGTCCTCACCGACCACTTCTTCGACGTACCGCTCGACCATACGGCCCCGGACGGCGAGAGCATCCGGCTCTACGCCCGTGAGATCGTCGCCGCGGGCCGGGTCCGCGACGACCTGCCCTGGCTGGTCTACCTCCAGGGCGGCCCCGGCTTCCCCGCCGGGCGGCCCATAGGGCGCGAGAACTGGCTGGACCGCGCGCTGGAGGAGTACCGCGTGCTCCTCCTCGACCAGCGCGGCACCGGGCGCTCCACGCCCGCCAACCGGCAGACGCTGCCCCTGCGCGGCACGCCCGCCGAACAGGCCGCCTATCTTGCGCACTTCCGCGCCGACTCCATCGTGCGCGACTGCGAGCACATCCGGCACCGGCTGACCGGAGGGCGGCCGTGGACCGTGCTCGGACAGAGCTTCGGCGGCTTCTGCGCCGTGACCTATCTGTCGTACGCCCCCGAGGGGCTCGCCGAGGTGATCGTCACGGGCGGGCTGCCGTCCCTGCACGCCGGCGCGGACACCGTCTACCGCGCCGCCTACCCGCGCATGGAGCGCAAGACCCTCGGCCACTACGCCCGCTACCCGGGCGACGAGGCCGCCGCCCTGCGCATAGCCGAGCACCTGGCGGACCGGAAGCCGGGGGAGGAGGAGGTGCTGCCCGACGGCTCCCTGCTGACGGTCGAGGCGTTCCAGCAGCTCGGCATCGTCCTCGGCACCGGCGACGGCTCGCACCGGCTCCACTACCTCCTGGAGGACGCCTTCGTGGACACCGTGGCCGGCCCGCGGCTGTCCGACGCCTTCACCGAACAGGTCGCGGCGGTCCTCTCGCGCGCCGGCAGCCCGCTGTACACCGTCCTGCATGAAGCCATCTATGCCCAGGACGGGCGCCCGACGCACTGGTCGGCGGAGCGTGTGCGAGCCGAATTCCCGCAGTTCGACTGCCGTTTCGAGCCCGGCGGGCGGTTCCTGTTCACCGGTGAGACGGTCCACCCGTGGATGCTGCGCACCCAGCCCGCGCTGCGCCCGCTGCGGGAGACCGCCGAGCTCCTCGCCGCGCGCGAGGGCTGGACGCCGCTGTACGACCCGGAGCGGCTGGCGCGCAACACGGTGCCCGTGGCGGCGGTCGTCTACCACGACGACCTGTACGTCGACGCCGGCCACTCCCTGGAGACGGCCCGGGCGATCGCCGGGCTGCGCACCTGGGTCACCGACGAGTACGAGCACGACGGTCTGCGCGCGAGCGGCCGGACCGTGCTGGACCGGCTGCTGAGGCTGGTCCGCGACGAGGCGTAACGCCGCCGAGGGTGGGGCATAGCGCCGTCGAATGCCCAAGCGCTGTGTGCTACTTGTGCCCCTTCCATTGCCAACCGCCTCCCCGGGCCCTACGTTGAGCCGCGCCTTAACGTGATTTAACCCGCCGCTTAGGTGGCGGGTGTCCGGGAGGAACCCCCCATGCACAAACCCCCCATGCACAGACGAATACCCCTCGCGGTGGGCGCGGTCGCCGTGGCCGCGCTCGCCGCCGTCGCCGCTCCCGCCGCGGCGGCGGGCCCGGCGGCCCCGGCCAAGCCCCATCCGCAACCCGGCCAGCACGTCGAGTACTTCACCGAGCCGGGCGGCCACCCCCACCACACGGTCGTCCCCGCCTCGCCCGCCGGTACGCAGTCCCTGCGCCCCCCGGTCGCGGGCGACGGCACCGTCACGCCCGTCGTCACCAACGGGCCGGTCGGCGCCAAGCTCGACATCGTCTTCATCGGCGACGGCTACACGGCGTCCCAGCAGGACGCCTTCCACGCGGCCGTGCGGGCCAAGTGGGCGAAGATGACGGCCGTCGAGCCGTACGCCTCCTACCGGGCGCTGTTCAACGTCTGGGCCGTCGACGCGGTCTCCCGGGAGTCCGGGGTCTCCGGCGACCCGGCGCAGGGTGTCGTCAAGGACACCGCGCTCGGCTCCGGCTTCTTCTGCGACGGCGTGGAACGGCTGCTCTGCGTCGACACGAACAAGGTCGAGTCGTACGCGGCCAAGGCGCCCGCCGCCGATCTCGTCGTCGTGCTGTCGAACTCCACCAAGTACGGCGGCGCCGGCTACAACGACGTCGTCTCCAAGGTCGGTTACGACGGCATCGCCACCGCGTCCTCCGACAACGACCGGTCCGACCAGATCGCCGTCCACGAGACCGGCCACTCGCTGGGCAAGCTCGCCGACGAGTACCAGTACGACGAGTACGGCACGTACACCGGCGACGAGCCGTGGGAGTCCAACATCAGCACGCTGGACGCCGGCCGGATGGGGGCGCAGCGGCAGAAGTGGTACCGCTGGCTCGGGCAGCCCTCGCCGGACGGCGGGGTCGTCGGCGGCTACGAGGGCGGCGGCTACTACCCGAAGGGGCTCTTCCGGCCGACCGACAACTCGATCATGCGGTCGCTCGGGCGCGAGTTCAACCTGCCCGGCCGCGAGGCCATGATCGCCGGCTTCTACCGGCACGCGACGCCGCTGTCGAGCGCGACCCCGGAGGACGCCCGGGTCGGGCGCGACGACCGGATCACGGTCCGGCTGTCCGCCGCCACCGTCACCGTGCGCTGGTACGTCGACGGCCGCGAGGCCCGCGCCGCGCGCGGCCGCACGTCGGTCGTCCCGAGATCCCTCGGCGTCCCGCGCGACGGCCGCCCGCACACGGTGACCGCCTCCGCCGTCGACACCACCGACGCGGTGCGCGACCCGGAGCTGCGCAAACGCCTCACGGGAGCCCTGACCTGGAAGATCGGACGCTGATCCGGGGGCGTCGACCACGAGCGGCGTCGTCACGCAGAGCGGCCGTACGAACACACCGCAAAGTTCGTGTATGGTTGCTTCCGCAACGCCGCGCGCTCGTAGCTTAACGGATAGAGCACTTGACTACGGATCAAGAGGTTGCAGGTTCGAATCCTGCCGAGCGCACATCCCGACGGGAGCCGGACATCATGTCCGGCTCCCGTTCTCGTTGTGCGGCTACTGCTTCGAGGCGAACGCCGCGCTCAGGATCCGCAGCACGTACGGCAGCTCGGTCCTGCCCTCCGGAGCCGTGTAGTTGAACGAATAGACCACTCGCCGCGACAGGTCCCGGGTGGTGAAGACCGCGTTCGTGTAGCCCGGCGCGGAGCCCGTCTTCCCCCAGACCTCCAGCCCCTCCGGCGTTCCGTTCGGCAGCACCGCGCGCATCAGGCCGCCCAGGCTGAAGCAGGGTGCGCTCGGGGCCGCGGGGCCGGCCGGGTTCGCGCAGTGCGGGTTGCGGAGGTTGACGACCTTCTTCGGGTCGGGCAGCCGGAAGAGCAGCTTCTGCTGCTCCGGGGGGAGCAGCCGGCCGCCGAGCAGGGCCGCCGTGAAGCGGTCCAGATCCGCCGCCGTCGAGATCATCCCGCCCTCGGCCCAGGCGTAGGGACTCTGCTTCGTGACGTCGGCCAGCCCGTCGCCCACCGCGCGGTAGCCGTGCGCGTGCGGCCCCGGCAGCGTCATGTCGTGCGCCTCCGGCACGTAGGTCCGCCGCAGGCCCAGTGGGCGCACGATCCGGGAGCGCACTTCGGAGGCGTAGGAGCGGCCGGTGACCTCCTCGATGAGCAGGCCGGCCACGTAGGAGTTGATCCCGTTGTACTGCTGGGCCGTGCCCGCCGGGAACTGGCGTTCGCCGCGCAGCGCCTCGCGCACGATCTGCTCGGGCGTCCACGACTCGAAGCGGTGCCGCACGAACCACTCGTTGGAGCCGTCGCCGTAGGTGAGCGAGGAGGGCGCCGGCAGACCGCTGGTGTGGTCGAGCAGCTGTCCGACCTTCACGTCGGAGTACGCCTCCGGCAGCAGCCCGGGAAGATAGCGCAGCACGGGGGCGTCGAGGTCCACCCGGCCCTCGGCGGCGAGCTGGAGCACCACCGTGCCGGTGAAGAGCTTGGTGATGCTGCCGATGCGGAACGAGGAGTCCGAGCGCACCGCCTCCTGCGTCCGGACGTCCGCGAAGCCGGAGGTGCCCCACCAGTAGCCGTCCGAGCCGGCCACCCTGACCAGCGCGCCGGTCACGTCGTCGTCGGGGAGGCCCGCGATCGACCGGCGCAGCGCCTCGGTGTCCAGCAGGCGCCCGTCCGCCGCCGCGCCCGGCGCCGTCGTGGCGAGCGTGGCGAGCAGGGCGCCGGAGACGGCCGCGACCAGGGGGATGCGGCGGCGACGGAGCGTGGAGCGGGAGGACGTTTTCGGCGTGGTCATGGCATCCAGCCTGGCCGTTCGAAGATCGTCCGCTCATCCGGTGCACCCCTGGTCCGCCCCCGAGGCCGTATCGGGGATCGCCCGGACACCCTGCCCTGACGGACGGCATGTGACCTACTTGGGCTCTACCGTCACCCCCATGAGCAGCTTCCGTCCCCGCATCACCGACGACGTGCGCCGGGCTCGCCTCGGGCGGCGCCATCTCCTCGACCCGGCCCGGCGCGCAGAGTCGGTCG
>NZ_JBFAPH010000305.1:0-7627 GCF_040675635.1 Streptomyces sp. NPDC049577 | reverse complement strand
GCACCTCGCCGTCCCGGACGGCGTCGAAGTACGCGGTGACGGCCTCCTCGCACTCGCGGGTGCACGGCACGGACAGATCGATCAGGGTCACGTCGTCGAACGGCGGCACGGTCACGCTCAGCCGGGCCCAGGACAGCGGGCGCAGGCCCGTGGCCCACTGCTCCGGCCCGCCGAACAGCCGGGCCAGCGCGACCCGTTCGGCGGGCGTGTGGCGGCGCCGCGGCGCGGCGATGCGGACGTCGGCACCGAGGCTGACGGCCCGGACCGGGCCGCCGCCGGTGCGGCGGATCTCCAGCGCGAACGCCAGCGTCGGCACCGCGGCGTGCTCCAGCGCCCGGACCCCGGTGACGGCGAACGTCAGATCGGCGACGTCCCGCAGCCCCGGGGGCCGGACGGTCGGGGCGCTCACGCGGGGGAGAGGTTCGGCATGGTGGGGAGGATCGCGTTCCTCGCGCCCGGGCTGACTCCCGTGGACCGGCGTGCGTTCGACCGCCCGTCCGGCAGATGGCCGTGCTGGCGTTTGTAGTTGCCCTGGTGGTTGCCCTGGCGCACCCCGGGGACGTGCGCGGATTTGTCGATGCGGGTGTGGGGTCTGCCCACGCGGATCTCGGCCATGCCGCTCGCCTCCTAACCGTCGCCGCGGACCGGCGCGGACGGCGCCAGCTCCGCGAAGAACCGTTCGATCTCGGACCGCGCCTCGGGGCCGCCCGTCAGCCCCTTCCAGTGGGTGCGGACGACGCCCACCAGCCGGTAGCAGTCGTCCAGCGGCACGATCCAGTGTTCCCCCGGGCCGGCCCGTCCCTCGCCCCGGTGGACGTCGCCCCGGTGGACCAGCAGCGCCTCGACGTCGCCGGCCAGCCCGGCCACCGCCGGGTGCCCGCCCGCCAGCTCCGCCCACACGGCCGGCGCCACGGTCGCGCGCGGCGCGCCCAGCGGACTGGGATAGGCCACGGCCGTCTCTCCGGTGGCCGCTTCCCGGACGAAGAAGGCCAGGCCCACCGGGATCCCGAGCGAGGCCCACAGATGGTCGTCGATCCGGAAGCCGTCCAGGCGCAGCCGGCGCCGGGGCAGCAGCCGGTAGCGGCGCACCCCCGTCTCCTGCTGGTCGAAGAGGAGCGCGCAGGCCCCGCAGGCGCACAGCAGCGTGCCGTCCGGCACGTCCAGCAGATGGCGGTGCTCGCCGGGGACCGGGCACGAGCACAGGTCGCAGCGGTCGTCCGGGCCGTGGGCCGGCCCCTGCGCGGCGTGGGCCGGGCCCGGCCGGTGGGCGAGCTCCCGCAGCCGGGTGGCCCCGGCGAAGGCGGTCATCGCGGGCCCCCGCTCGCGGCCGCCGTGACGCCGCCGGCGCGGAAGAGGGAGTCCACCGGGATCAGCGTGGGCGCCGGCCCGCCGTCCGCCTCGGCCTCCACCCGCTCGATCTCCGGCGCCGCCCAGCACACGGCGTCCCGCACGGCCTGCCGCGCGGACTCCGCGGAGCCGGCCGAGCCGCAGCCCCGGGCCCGCACCCGTACCCGGGCCACCGCCCCCTCGACGGCGATCAGCTCGGCCTCGACGCCCCCTTCGCCCGCCGCCGCGAGGCCGCGCCGGACACGGATCTCGACGGGGTCCGGGTGCAGGTCGTGGACCAGCAGCAGATGACCGACGAGCTCGTCCGCGGCGAGCGCCCCGGCCAGCGCGCCGTCGGCGTGGCCCATCACCCGGGCCAGGCACTCGCCGTACAGCGCGACCACCGCCTGCAGCGCCTGCGCCGCCTGATCGCCGGCCGGGGCGTCGGCCAGGTCGTCGAGCCCGGCCAGCAGCGCCTCCGTGCGGGAGACGTGCTCGCGGGCGGTCTCGTCGTTCCAGGACATCCGCGCCGCCCTACGCCAGCGCGCCGAAGGTCGGCGAGTGGCTCTGCCGCAGCACCTGGCCCTTGCCGAGGTACATGTGCACCCCGCAGGGCAGGCACGGGTCGAAGCTGCGGACCGTGCGCATGATGTCGATGCCCTTGAAGTCGTCCGGCCCGTTCTCCTCGAAGATCGGCAGGCCCTGGACGGCGTCCTCGTACGGCCCCGGCGTGCCGTAGCGGTCGCGGGGACTGGCGTTCCACGGCGTCGGCGGGTAGGGGTGATAGTTGGCGATCTTTCGGTCGCGGATGACGAGGTGATGGGAGAGCACGCCGCGCACCGCCTCGTGGAAGCCGACGCCGATCGCCTCCGACGGCACCTCGAAGTCCTCGAAGACCTGGGTGCGCCCCGCCCGCACCTCCGCCAGCGCCCGGTCGACGAAGTACAGCGCCATCCCCGCCGCGTAGGCGACGAAGTACATGCGGGCCCGGTCACGTTCGATGGTGTTGGGGAAGGGCGGCGGCTTCCACTCCAGCCGCATCTCGGGCGTGGCCGGCGTCCCGGGCAGGTCGATCTGGACGCTGTGCCCGGTGGAGCGCACGTACGGCGTGCGGACCTTGCCCGCGAGGGCGGTGCTCCACAGCCGGGCGAGGGGGCCGCCGCCGGTGTCGAGCGCGAGATGGTCGCCGGTGCGCTTGTCGTACCAGCGGGGGCTCATCACCCAGCTGTAGTTACCGCCGTCCAGGTCCCGCTTCTGCGGCTTGGGCAGGGTCGTCTGGTTCCACGGGTGCCGCTGGTCGACGTGGTTGCCCAGCGGGTCCTTCTCGACGTAGGTCTCCTCGCCGGCCCAGTCCTCGTAGTAGGAGCTGCCGAGCAGCACCCGCAGGCCCAGGTTGATGTCGACGAGGTCGGTCGTCACCAGCTGGTTGTCGACCACGATGCCCGGCGTGACGAACATGGCGTTGCCCCATTCGTTCATGTGCCGGTAGTCGTAGTCCACCACGTCCGGGTCCTGGAAACAGCCCCAGCAGCCGAGCAGCGTGCGCCGCCGGCCGACCTGGTCGTAGCCGGGCAGCGCCTCCAGGAAGAAGTCGAAGACGTCGTCGTTGAGGGCCACCCCCCGTTTGACGAAGTCCAGACAGCGCGTCAGCCGCACCAGGTAGTCCGTGAAGAGCTGTGGCGTGGCGACCGTGCCCACCCCGCCCGGGTAGAGGGTGGAGGGGTGCACGTGGCGGCCCTCCATCAGACAGCACATCTCGCGCGTGAGGCGGCTCATGCGCAGCGCCTCCTTGTACACCTCGCCCTCGAAGGGGTTGAAGGCGCGCATGATGTCCGCGATCGTGCGGTAGCCGTGCACGTCGCCGCGCGGGGCGGGGGTGCGCTCGGCCCGCGCGAGCAGGCCGGGGTTGGTCTCCTTGACCATGCGCTCGCAGAAGTCGACGAAGACCAGGTTGTCCTGGAAGATCGTGTGGTCGAACATGAACTCGGCGGCCTCGCCGAGATTGATGATCCAGTCGGCGAGCGGCGGCGGCTTGACCCCGTACGCCATGTTCTGCGCGTAGACCGAGCAGGTGGCGTGGTTGTCCCCGCAGATGCCGCAGATGCGGCTGGTGATGAAGTGCGCGTCCCGCGGGTCCTTGCCCTTCATGAAGACGCTGTAGCCGCGGAAGATGGACGAGGTGCTGCGGCACTCGACGACCTCCTTCCCCGGGAAGTCGATCTTCGTATAGATGCCGAGGTTGCCGATGATCCGGGTGATGGGATCGAACGCCACCTCGGTCAGGGTGCGCCGTGCCGCGTCGCTTTCCTGGGCGGTCGCCACTGATGGTTCCTCTCGCGGTGCGGATTACTTACGGCCGGTCCAGCGCGGCTGGTAGCCGCTGGTCAGGGCCTGTTCGTTGTGGCGCCAGCGCGGTTCCCGGTTGGCGCTGGCGTTGGTGATCGACCGCAGGGTGCGGATGAACGGGCCGTAGACGGCCATCAGCCCCGACGAGAGGCTGCCGCCGGGCGGTTCGTCCATGAACGGCATGAACTTGTCCGGGAAGCCGGGCATGGTGCAGCCGATGCAGATGCCGCCGACGTTGGGACAGCCGCCGATGCCGTCCATCCAGCCCCGCTTGGTGACGTTGCAGTTGACCACCGGGCCCCAGCAGCCCACCTTCACCTGGCACTTGGGGGAGTTGTAGTCCTTCGCGAAGTCGCCCTGCTCGTAGTAGGCGGCCCGGTCGCAGCCCTCGTGGACGGTCTTGCCGAACAGCCAGGTGGGCCGCAGCTGCTCGTCCAGCGGGATGGGCGGGGCCAGCCCGGCGGCGTGGTGCAGGGTCCACAGCAGGGTCTCCATGAAGTTGTCCGGCTGCACCGGGCACCCGGGCACGTTGACGATCGGCAGACCGCCCGCCGAGAGGAAGTCCGGGCCCAGGTAGTCCGCGAGGCCCATGCAGCCGGTCGGATTGCCCGCCATGGCGTGGATGCCGCCGTAGGCCGCGCAGGTGCCGATGGCCACGACCGCCCACGCCCTGGGCGCCAGGCGGTCGATCCACTCGTTGAAGGTGATGGGCTCGCCCGTGGCCGGGTCGTTGCCCATCGAGGTCCAGTAGCCGTCCCCGTTGATGTTCTCGTTGGGGATCGACCCCTCGACCACCAGGATGAACGGGGCCAGCTCCCCGGCCGCCGCCCGGTGGAAGGCGGCCATGAAGTCGTCGCCGGTCTCGTAGGCCAGCACCTTGTTGTGCAGATGCACCTTGGGCACCCCGGGAATCGCACCGAGCAGCACGTCCTCCAGGCTCGGCAGCGAGGCGGCCGTCACCGACACGGTGTCGCCGTCGCAGCTCATGCCCTCCGAGGTCCAGAGGATGTGGATCTCGTCGAAACCCGCGCCCGCCGGCTCGGCCGGCGCGGTCGCGGACGCGGTCATCGGCTCCGAGCCCATGGCGGATTCCCTTCGGCGGCGGTCTGGCTCAAAGCTGACATACGGTACTTTCACCGGCAATCTGATCGGCTGTCCCGGACAGCGCGTCGCACCGTGCGGCCGCGTCCGGTGTCGGCCGTTTGCGCACGAACGCCGAGCGCAGCGCGTGGTACGGCTCGTCGGGGCCGAAGAACGCGCGCCGCATGAGCTCCAGCTCCTGCGCCCGGTAGGCCGCCAGCGGCTTGACGGACTCGTCCCGCTCCCGCGCGGCCTTCTTGACCGCGATCCGCGTCGGCACGTCGAGTTCACCGAGGAGGTCGGCCGCCATCCGGGTGACGGTGTCGGCGAACTCCTGCGGCGGCCCGGCGACCACCCGGTCCACCAGCCCGAACTCCCTCGCCCGGGCCGCGCTGAGCGGCGCGGCCCGGGCCATCAGCGCCGCCGCCCGCTCCGCGCCGACCCGCCGGGGCAGGCTGTAGGTCCAGAACTCCGAACCGTAGAGCCCCATCAGCCGGTAGTGCGGATTGAGCACCGCCCCCGCCCTGCACCACACCTCGTCCGCGGCGAGCGCCAGCATCACGCCGCCCGCCGCCGCGTTCCCCGGCACGGCCGCCACCACCAGCCGGTCGACGGTGGTCAGCACCGCCTCCACCAGGTCGTTCAGGGCGTTGATGTTCGCCCACGACTCCTCGGCCGGGTTCGCCGCCGCCTCGATGACGTTGAGGTGGATGCCATTGGAGAAGAAGTCCCGCTCACCACCCAGCACGATCACGGACGTCGGCCGCGACCGCGCGTAACGGTAGGCGGCGAGCAGCCGCCGGCACTGCACCGTGCTCATCGCCCCGCCCGGGAAACGGAACCGCAGGAAGCCGACGGCCCCCTGCTCGGCGTAGCGGATGTCGCTCCACGTCCGCCGGTGGTACGGCAGCCGCAGCGGGGCCGCGACGTCGGGCACGTCCGGCAGCCGGTCACCGAGCGCCGACGCCGCCGGCAGCGCGAAGGTGGGGGGACCCTCCGGGCTCCGGCGCGGCCGCAGCTGCGGGATCCACACCGCGCCGTCCACCGTCGCCCGGCAGATCGCCCCGGCCCGGGTCGCCAGCACCTCGCCCGGCCGGCCGCGCAGCCGGTCCTCGCCGTGCCCCCCGTGCAGATACCACTCCCGCCCCAGCAGCTCGTCCAGCACCCCCGGCTGCGAGTCGGCGGCCCGCAGCCTGCGCAGCACCTCCTCCGTCGGCTGCGCCGACCAGTCGATCCGGCGCTCGCCCTGCGTCAGATGGGGCCGGGCGCGCACCGGCAGACCCGTCTGCGGCCGCGGCGCCCAGTCGCCCGACGCGAACCGCTCGACGGCCAGCAGCACCGCCGTCACGGCCGCGTCCGCGACCTCGCCCCGGTACAGATCGCTCTTGGAGACGTCCGGCGGTACCGCGAAGTCGGCCGTCGCCCAGATGGGGCCGGCGTCCATCTCCGCCTCCGCCTGAAGGACCGTCACACCCCAGCGGTCCACGCCCTCCTGGACCGCCCGGTCCAGCGAGGAGGGCCCCCGGTCGCCGGCCGGCCCCGGATGGACGATCAGACACGTGCGGCGCGACCAGATGTCCGGCGGCACCGCCGACTTGAGCATCGGCGCGACGATCAGATCCGGCCTGTGCCGTTCCACCGCCGCCCGCAGCGTGTCGTCGTCCTGGGCCAGGGCCACCGCCAGGGCGTGCCCCCTGTCGCCGAGTTCGGCGTAGACGCGCTGCGTCAGGCTGTTGAAAGCGCTCGCGATCAGCAGGATGTGCACGGCAACCTCCCGAGGGTGCCCGGTGGAACTCCGGACGCTTCGCATCGTCACCCGGACCGGCCGTCCCGCCGGGCGGCATCGTGCGAGGCACGCCGCGATTGCGCTACGCGGGCGAATACCGGGGCCCCTCCGGCCCGCTTCACGCCCTCCGGCGAACGCGCTTCTTAGAGTGACGGGCACGGAGCAGGGAGGCGGAGGCGGATGCACGAACTGTCCATCGCCACCGCCGTCGTCGAGCAGGCCGAGGACCTCGCCCGGCGGCACGGCGCCCACGCCGTCGAGGCCGTCCGGCTGCGCGTCGGCGAGCTCTCGGGCGTGGTGCCCGACGCACTGCGCTTCTCCTTCGACGTCGCCCGGGAGGGTACGGCCCTCGCCGCCGCCCGGCTGCTCGTCGAGGAGGTGCCCGCCCGCGCCCGCTGCGGCCCGTGCGGCACCGACTTCGCGGTGGGCATGCCGCCCATGCTCTGGTGCCCGCGCTGCGACCGGCCGGCACCGCAACTGCTCAGCGGCCGGGAACTGGAGATCACCGCGGTGGAACTGGCGGACGAACTGGAGGAGGCGAACGGCTGATGTGCCGTGCGATCGAAGTCCGGCAGACGGTCCTGGCCAAGAACGACGCCCTGGCCGACACCCTGCGCCGGGAACTGACGACCTGTGGGGTCACCCTGGTCAACCTGCTGTCGAGCCCCGGCAGCGGCAAGACCGCCCTCCTGGAACGGCTCCTCTCCCGGATGGCCGCCGAGGGCATCCCGGTGGCCGCGCTCACCGCCGACCTCGCCACCGAGAACGACGCCGTCCGCCTCGCCCGCTCCGGCGCCCCCGTCAAACAGGTCCTCACCGCGGGCCTGTGCCACCTGGAGGCCGCACAGCTCCGCACCCACCTGGAGGGCTGGCTGCCCGACGCCACCCGGATCCTCTTCGTCGAGAACGTCGGCAACCTGGTCTGCCCCGCCTCCTACGACCTGGGGGAGACCCTGCGGGTGACCCTCATGTCGGTGACCGAGGGCGAGGACAAGCCGCTCAAGTACCCGACGGCCTTCGGCCTGGCCCACCTCGTCGTCCTCACCAAGACCGACATCGCCGGAGCGGTGGGCTTCGACCGCGCGGCGT